>NZ_CABDWS010000101.1 GCF_901447495.1 Haloimpatiens lingqiaonensis | reverse complement strand
GATTAAATTTCATAATTATACAAACATACATTCTTATTGGACTGTATGCTTGTTAAGGTTACCCTTTTTTAAAGAAATCATTTCATTTTTCTTTTATTTTGTTCTTGACATATTACCAAATTGCTTAAGTCCTAATTATAAACTCTATAATAATGATTTTATCACAAAATTCTCCTATATGTAATTAAAAGTTTATTTTTAGGTATTAAATTCATATTAACTGTAAATAATAACTATGAAAATTATTTTTAGAAGGAGATGTTTAACTTTGAAAACATTAGACACAATTGCTCTTTTATTAGTTATAATCGGAGCAATTAATTGGGGACTTATAGGATTCTTTGGCTTTGACTTAGTGGCAGCTTTGTTTGGTACCTTGAGTACATTTTCAAGAATAATATATGCCCTTGTAGGTATAGCAGGTCTTTACGCTATTTCCTTCTTTGGCAAAGATAGAAGAGAAATAGAAGAATAATACACTGTTAACCAAAAGTAAAATAAAATTAATCCCTAGCTTTAATTCAAAGCTCCAAAACACCATCATAAGTATTGGAAGCTTAAATTATTAACTGGGGATTATATTTGTTATTTACCCAACTTTCACAGTTATAAAACATAAAATAGAGAGTAAAACTCCTTGAGAAATTAACTATAATTCGAAATTTGCTGATAAGTAAGGTAAGTAATAAGTAAGAGCTAAGAAGTAATAGTTGTGCTAAAAATTCAGCTTGCTAAATTTTTTCAAGAAACTCTTACTTCTTCACTTTTACCTTACCTATTAATTATTATCTTTTTACTTCTTAATTTTTAATTCTTAATTTTTAATTCTTAATTCTTAATTCTTAATTCTCAATTGTCACCATCAATCTAGCACGCTAGCCAACTAGCACACTGTTCTTCTAGTGCACTAGCAAACTGTTTTCTAGCTCACCGGTTTTCCTACAAATCTAACAATTGCAAACAAAATAAGTGAATCCAATATAAGAACTACATAAACTGGCACTCCTAAGGTAACTGGTATATAACCAAATATTCCTGTAACCACTGCTACGCATAGCGAATAAGTCATTTGAGTTCTAACGTGCTTAATGTGATCGCATCCTGCTCCCATAGAAGACAATATAGTAGTATCTGAAATTGGCGAGCAGTGATCTCCAAAAATAGCTCCTGTTAAAACTGCACTTATGCTTATGGTTAAATATCTAAAATCTCCTGAAGCTATGGCACTAGCAAGAGGTATTGTAAGGGGCATAAGTATTCCCATAGTTCCATAAGAAGTTCCTGTAGCAAAAGATATTATAGATGCCAAAACAAATATTAAAGTTGGAAGTAAGAACATAGGTATTTTATCTGAAAGCATTGAAACTAAAAATTTTGCAGTTCCTAAATCTTTTATAATAGCACTTAATGACCAAGCTAAAAGAAGTATAACTCCTGTTATTACTAAAGTTTTTGTACCCTCAACCCATGTATCTATAGCTTCTGAAACTGTAAATATTTTTTGCACTACACCCATGAATATTGCAACAATACTTGCAAATAAAGCTGATTGGAATAAAACTATACTAGCATCAGATGCTCCAAAGGCTTCTCTAATTGCTGCAAAGGATGCTGGTGCAGTATTAAATAAATCTATAAGTGCTTTATCTTTTCCAGCCATTATAGCGTGATATCCATTTAAATAAAATCCTATAAAAGCTCCTATTATTAACACTAAAATTGGTATTATAGCATTCCAAATGCTTAATTTTATACCTTCCTTAGGCTCTAATTCCTTAGAATCTGTGTTATGGAAATCTTGTACATTTATTCCAGACCTAGCGTCTTTTTCAGCTTTAAGCATAGAACCAAATTCCCTAAGAGTTATAGCTGTAAACACTATAAATACTAAAATTAATATATTATAAAATCTATAAGGTATAGTTGAAACAAAAGTATTATATGCATTTGCCTTTATACCTATTTGACCAAAGCCATCTTTTATTAAACTAACCTCATATCCCACCCAAGTAGATATAAGAGCTATACCTGCTATAGGTGCTGCTGTAGCATCTATTATAAATGCTAACTTTTCTCTTGATATTTTCATTTTATCTGCCACTGGACGCATTATAGGCCCTACTATAAGAGAATTAGCATAATCATCGAAGAATACAAATATTCCTAAAATCCAAGTTATAATTTGAACACTTACTGGTGATTTTGCTCTTTTGGACAAAGACTCAGCTATAGCTTTTGCCCCACCCATTTTAGATATAAGTGCTATAAGACCACCTATGGCTAAACACTGAAGTATTATTCCTGCATTCCATGGATCTGCAAGAGACGTTAAAATTTTGTCTACCACCATTAAAAATGCATTAGGTACTACAGATAAAAGACTAACTCCATTTAATTGAAGTATAATCGCTCCTGAAAACACTCCTAAAAACAAAGATAAAACTACATTTTTAGTAATAAAAGCAAGCACTATGGCAACTATCGGTGGAATCAATGTCCAAAATCCAAACCTTTGTGCATTTAAAGCAGCTTTGTCCACTTCCCCTGCAAAAACAGTTAAATTTACTGAATAAATCATAATAAAAGTCATTAATACAAATAATAATCCTTTTCTTCTCATTTCCATTTTCTCCTCCTTTAATTTTGGAAGAGAACTAGTGACAACTAAAAAAGGCCTTGAGCTAAACTCAAGGCCGAATACACATTAGGATAATATGAAAATGTAAAAATTGCAAAGCAATTTAACATCTCATTTAAAATTCCTTAACGCGTAAACATTGTTGACCAATAGCTCTCCACAAATAATTTCTTACTTGTGACAGTGATACATATATTTTATGCATCCCCAGCATTAAAGATTTAAAGCATCCTCTTTAAGCTTCGGCGACGTTTCCTTTCCTGCCACTTCACAGTGCTTACCTCTGTGACAGTACTCTTAAGCATCGCGCCTCTATTTTCACAAATATTTACTTAAAATAATTATACATTTGTAAAATTTAATTAACATCCTCGTAAATGCATTTACTTATGTGTTGATTATAATAAGCTTTTTCTACCCTGTCAACAGTTTTTTTCTTCCACTACAATTAATTAACTTATTTCCACTTGAAATTAACATTTGCATTACTACCCGTGACTGACAACTGAGGATTGGAGCCTAATAATTACCCCCTAAATACTAGCACCTAGAACCTAGTACCTAGCACCTACATACGCCTAGCACCCCATTCATTACTTGAAATTTACGTGTAAAAGTTGAGTTATATATAAAAAATAGTATACTTAATATATAGTATGCATTTTCAGAACTTCGCAAAAAAACATACTTATTTGTTATTTTATATTTAATCTTTGATATTTCAACTTTCGCAGTTATAAAATAAAAATATAAAATTTGCAGATAACTAATACTTAGTTAGGTGCTAGTTGCTAGTTACTAGGTACTAAAATTAAAAATTTGCAGATAAGTAATACTCCTTACTTAGTACCTAGAACCTAGTACCTAGTACCTATTACATAGTATCTAGTCTCTGTTATTTATCTCTAAAGAAAGGGTGGTTTAAAATGACCGATTTTCCTATAAACTATAAAATAGTGGAAACATCCATAGATGAGCTTTTAAAGTTTTTTAAAAAATCTACCATAAGAGGCTATTGCAAAAATTGTCCAAACTTCCAAAAGGTTTGGTCCTGTCCTCCTTATGATTTTTCGGAAGAAGAGTATATAAGCAATTATAAATTTGCGTATATAATTGGTGCTAAACTAAATTACAGTGACATAAAAGAATATGTAGACAAACTTACTTCCAGTGGCATGGATAATATTCACATATCAACAGATATTTACTATAAATTGCGAAAAATTGTGGATAGAAATATGTTTTCTATGGAAAACTTCTTTAGTGATTCAAAAATACTTTTAGGTGGTAAATGCAATTTATGCAATGAATGTGCAAGAGAAAAAAATAATCCTTGTGTTCACCAGGATAAATTAAGATATTCCTTAGAAAGCTTAGGCTTTGAAGTTTCCTCCATAACAGAAGAAATTCTAAAGGATAAGATAATATTTACAGGGGATTCCCTTCCACCATACTGTCTATCCATATATGCACTTTTCTCAAAGGAAAAACTTTCAACCAAAGAGTTAGAAATGCAATTAACAAGTAGTGTACATTAATATTAAGCATTGAATGCTACCCATTTTTAATTATCTACTGAAATATAAATCTGCGAACTACAAGTAAATTAAAAACCATGCACATAAAGAAATTTATTTTCTCATTTATGCATGGTTTTTGTATTTTATATGAATTTTATAAATTTATTTATGTATATTAACCTCAGTTAAATTTTACACATACCTTTTGCCCTATGCTAAATTCTTCTCCTAAATTATTTACAACATCCGCTTCCATTATTTGATCTTCAATTTGTACAAAATATGTAGTAAAGGCTCCCTTAAAATGTTTCTGAATTATACTTCCTAGTAAAATATTATTTTCACTATTTTCATTATACTTAATCAAATTAATTTGTTCAGGCCTTATTACTCTATAATTTCCATCCGATCTCTTAACTATGTTGGCTCTTCCTATAAAATCCGCTACAAATTCACTAGAAGGATTTTTATATATCTCCTCTGGAGTACCTATTTGTTCAATATTTCCATTATTCATAACTACAATTCTATCTGATATACTTAGTGCTTCCTCTTGGTCATGAGTTACAAAAATCATAGTTATATTAAATTTAAGTTGTATATCCTTAATTTCTTCTCTCATCTTTATTCTAAGTTTAGCATCTAGATTACTAAGAGGTTCATCTAAAAGTAATACCTTAGGATTTAAAATAAGTGCCCTGGCTAGTGCTACTCTCTGCTGTTGTCCTCCACTTAATCTTGTAACATTCTGATTTTCAAATTCTTTAAGTCCTACAGTTTCTAATATTTCTCTTCCCATGGATATAGCTTCTTTTTTCTTTATTTTCCTAAATTTTAGTCCATAAATAACATTTTGTATAACAGTCATATGTGGGAAAAGAGCATAATTTTGAAAAACTGTAGATACAGGCCTCATATAAGGTTCCAAATGAGTAATATCCTCATTTTCCAATATTATATTACCACTATTAGGTTCTAAGAATCCACCTATCATTTTAAGTGTAGTAGTTTTTCCACATCCACTAGGACCTAATAAAGAAATTAGCTCACCTTTTTTTACTTCTAAATTTAAATTATCTACCGCTTTAATATTACTAAAAGTTTTGCTTAAATTTTTAAGTTCTAGATACATTTTTTTTACTCTCCTTTTCTCCATTATTTAAAAGCATTTTAGAAAAGGTTATATTTACCAATAAGGTTATTATAATGATTATGGTTGCCCAAACAGATCCTAAACCATAATTTCCGCTTTTTATATCATTAAACATTTCTACTGTAGCCACTTTTGCACTTGGTGTTATTAAGAATATTATAGCTCCTACAGTAGTCATCGTAGCAGTAAAAAAGTTCACTGCGCTTATGGCAAAAGCTGGTTTTAACATAGGAAACACTATATCCTTAATAACAAAAATATTATGTGCCCCCACATCCTTTGCAGCATTTTCTGTTTCAATACTTATATTTTTCATAAGTGCACTTCCTGCCTTAGTAGCTATAGGTATTTGCTTAAAAATACAGTTAAGAACCACTATACTTGCAGTACCTGTTAAAGCTAATGGATAATCATTAAAAGCTAAAATATATCCTAGTCCTAAGAAAGGTCCTGGCAACATATAAGGCAAGGTAGATATAAAATCTACTAACTTATTTCCTACAAAATTTCTTCTGTCAATATAATAGGAAATTAGTACCCCTATTAAGCTTCCTAATACCGCTGCAATAAAGGAATAAATTACACTTCTTAAAACGCTTTTTAATTTTCCATATTTAAAGTTTTTAAAATACTCTAGTGTAAAATAATATTTATTTCCACTATAATTTAAAAAAGCAGAAAGTATAATACTAGCATATTGAACTAACATAAATATAACAAAAAACCAAGTTATAAAAACAATTATACTATTAAATATTTTGGGGAATTTTAATGTTTCTTCCCCTGAATCAGGAGATTTCAAAGACATATATGAAAATCCCTGTAAATTTTTCATATAAAAACTATAAACTACAAAAGCTATAAGTGCAGGTATTAAAAGCAGTACATTTATAGCTGCAGCCTTAGATAAATTACTAGAACCCGCTATATTAAGATAAGCCTCTGTGGCTAATACCGTAAAATCTCCCCCTATAATTATAGGAGTTCCAAAATCAGATAAGGACTTCACAAAAGTTATAAGTACAGAAACTATTATTCCTGGTTTAGATAATGGTATTATAACTTTAAACAATGTCTGTAGCGGATTCCCTCCTAAATCCAATGATGCTTTAACCATATTTTTATCTATGGTTTTCATAACACCAATTAATATAAGAGTTGCAAATGATATATGACCAAAACACTGCATCAAAACTACGCCCTTCCATCCATATGGATTAATGGAAAGGTGCAGTAATTTGTGAGTGATAAGTCCCCTTCTTCCAAATAAGGTTATGTATGCAAGTGAAGATACAAAAGGTGGAGATATCATGGTTAATAGCAATGTTAATAGCACTATTTTCTTCCCCTTGTTTTTTGAAAAGCTTATATATAATGCTATAAAATATGAAATAACTGTGGATATAATAGTAACTATAGTGGCTATAAATAAACTGTTAAATAAAATCTTTTTATTTTCCCCAAAAAGATTTTTATATAAATCTAGAGTAATAGTGCCATCTCTAAATATACTTTCCTTTATTACTGCCAGCATAGGCCAAAGAACAAATATAAATATGCTAAGTATAACTAATGCATACAGCCCCTTGTCAAAAATATCGAAAAGAAGGGCATCTTTTGAAGATACCCTTTTAAATTTATTATCTCTTAAATTCTTTGTTCCATGTTCCAATTATATTCTCCCTTTCTTTACCAGCCTTTTCAAGATCTATTTTAATTAAGTTTATATCTCCATAAGGTTTTAATGCTTCTGGATTTTCAACATCTTTTCTAGTTGGTATTCTTGGGTCATTATCTCTTAATACTTCTTGCCCTTTTTTAGATAAGCACCAATCTACAAAAGCTTTAGCTCCATCTAAATTTTCTGCTCCTTTAAATATTGATACTGGTGCTGGTGTCCAAGGCACTCCGTCCTTAGGGAAAACTGGTTGTATTGGGTATTTTGTTGTATTTGCTATGAATTCTCCACTCATAGGAGCTATTCCTATTCCTACTTCACCTTGATTAGCTTTAGTTGGAGGTTCTCCCCCTCTTTTTGCATAGAATGGAACATTCTTATCTAATGCTTTAAAGTATTCCCAGCCTTTTTCTTCTCCCATTTGCTGAAGAATACCACTAATTGCAGCGTAGGTTGTACCTGATATAGCTGGATTTGCCATTAATACTTCTCCCTTATATTCAGGTTTAGCTAATTCTTCCCAGCTTTCAGGGATTTTTAAATTTTTTTCTTTCATCAAATCCTTGTTAACTATAAATCCTGCCATAACTAAAGAAACGCCTGTCCAATATCCATCTTTATCTCTATATTCATCTTTAATATTTTCTGCTTCTGGTGAAACATATTTTTCTAATAATCCTTCATTTTTAGCTGCTATAAAACTGTCTAATCCGCCTCCAAACCAAACATCTCCTATAGCTTTGCCCTTTTCAGCTTTTGCCCTTGATAAAACTTCTCCTGAAGATACATCCATAAATTCAACCTTTATTCCTGTATCCTTCTCAAATTGCTCAAATATTTTTTCCTTATTACCATATGCAGCAAAAACCTTTAATTTGCTTCCCTTAAGATCCTTTTTTTCCTCTTTTGTATTTGAAGCTTCTTTTTTAGCTCCACATCCAAAAAGAGATACTGTCATAACTGCAGCAAGCACTGAGCATAACAATCTTCTTTTTTTCATGTTTCCCTTCTCCCTTCGAAAATAAGTTACTTTAAATTTGTTATATATTATAATTTTTTATTGTAGCCCATATATAAATCTATATCCTTAAATCCCTCTTCTGTTTTCATAACAGGATGAAAATTGCCATCTTTTATTGCTTGAATAAAATCTTTTTCATCCTTAATGTCTGTTAAAAATCTTGTAGCATAAGTTCCTATCTTATCTATAATATGTGCATCACTAGCTCCAACAGAAGGTATTCCTAATTCCACTGCTAAAGTAAAGCCCTGAAGATTATGATGTGGTAAAGTACTCCCATTAAAAGTTTCTATGGCATTTAAGTATTTAGTTCTTCTTATGTTTTCTCCTAATCCCCTATTATTATTTCTAAAAGGGTGAGCACTTATAGCTATTCCACCTTTTTCATGAACCATATCTGTAAGTTCCCAAGCATGAATTTTTTTATCTGGTAACTTATCCATTCCAAAAACTAAAACATCTCCCTCGTGGGTCAATATTTCTGCACCTACTATAACTGTAAAATTCATTTTTTTAGCTACTTCTTTGGCCTCTTCCCTAATAAAATCATTATCATGATCGGTTATACAAATTCCATCTAATCCTATTTTTTTAGCTTGTTCAATAACTTCTTCTAATGTCATTTTGCTATCAGAAGAATACTTACTCTCATGAATATGTGTATCTATAATCATTTTATCAACTCCATTCCATGTCTCTTATAGCACCTGTTGTATATAAGTAAATTAATTTTATTATCCTGTAGGTATTTTCTAGACTACTATATGGATTACCTAAATATGAGTTATAAATATAATTTACAATAAATAATTTAAATGACATTATTTAATAAAATTTGATTTTTATAAAAAATAGCTTTATAAAACCACATGAAGCTACCATTAATTTGTATTTTATTTTTAATTAAGACATTTTTCTATCAATTACATTTATTTTTTACATACCCACAACAAGAATTTTAGCACATAAATTATTACTTTCAATTCTTATTACAAATTAT
>NZ_CABDWS010000100.1 GCF_901447495.1 Haloimpatiens lingqiaonensis | reverse complement strand
AAGATTTCGTGGGGTAGGGGTAAGTGTATCTATTTTTGCGACCTATCGGTCTGCGGGCTTACCAGCCCTTTAAGTAAATGTAAAAAGATACAATTCCAGTAAAAATAAAATTTTTACTGGAATTTAGATGCTAAATCTCTGATGAAATAGTGTGTTATTTGGCATATTACGCACAAGGTAATAAATACAGTAAAAAAGGAGAAGTTTATATGAGTATTTGGCTTTTTAGGGCAGGTAAAAACGGAGAGTATGAAAATAAATTTCTAAGTGATAATAGAGTATACCTTACATGGGATGATTTAAAAATTAATTTGAATACAATACACTCAAAAGAAGAATTATATAAAATTCTATTAGAAAATTATGATTTGGAAAAGGAAAAGACAGCTATTAATTGGGCATCACAAATTTGGCCAATTGCTCACACTATGAAGAAAGGTGATTGGGTTGTTTTGCCAAGTAAAATCAACAGAACAATTCATTTTGGAGAAATATTAGGTGATTATGAATATGATGAATCATTAGGTAGTCCATATTATCACTACAGAAAAGTAAAATGGTTTGCTTTAGATATACCAAGGGATAGATTTGATAAAGACATTTTATATTCTCTTGGAGCATTTATGACTGTTTGTAAGATATACAGAAATAATGCAGAAGAGAGAATTAAACAAATGCAAAAAAATAATTGGAGTACCAAAGCTAATGTTGCTATGGATATAGTGGATGATAATGATGAAAATACAACAATTGATTTAGAAGAGTTTATTTTTGATAGAATTTCAGAAAGAATTATTCAAAAATTTAAGGGACATAGAATGGAAGAACTAATCAACGAAATTCTAAAAGCAAAAGGATTTACAACTTATAGAAGTCCAGAAGGTGCAGATAATGGAGTAGATTTGTTAGCAGCTGGTGATACTTTAGGATTTAGTTCTCCTAAAATTTGTGTTCAAGTAAAAACACAAGATAATCCAGTGGATAGACCAACATTAGATCAACTAGTAGGGACTATGAGTAATTTTAATGCAGACTATGGATTGCTTGTTTCATGGAATGGCTTTAAATCTTCTGTTATAAAGGAAATTCCAAAACAGTTTTTTAAGGTTCGTTTGTGGGATTCAAAAAAAATAATTGAAGAAATATTTCAAAATTATGATAAATTAAGTGAGGATATAAAAACAGAGATACCGTTAAAAAAGGTATGGATGTTAAATGTAGAGGAATAACAATGAGAATAGGGGGAATGGTTATGGCAGATACATCAAAACTTAATAAGATTACAGAGTATATTTTAGAAAAATTAAGTGAAGAATTTAGCACAAATTTATGTAAACAGAAACTTAGAATTGGAGATAATACTTATAAAGAATTTACAGGAGTTTCAAATAATAGAGATATTGTAATATTTGTATGTCACCATAGTGGAAAAATAAAAGGTGGTAATATACCATCAGCAAAGCTAGATAGTTTATTTGCTAAGTGCTACTTCATGGAGAAGATACGAGCAAAGGAAAAATATATATACTTTACTAATAAAGAGTTTTATGAAATTTTTAGCAATAAGAGTAAAGGAATAATACAAGGAATAGAATTAAGATTATTTGAGGAGTTACCTGAAAGCTTTAGGAAAATTTTAAATGAAGTTTTAAATAATGCTTCCAAGGAAATGAATATATAAATTACAATGATATAATAAATAATTTAAGAATCCTGCTAAAGGAAAATTAGATATTATAGAGAAGTGGGAGTAGAATCATAAGCATTGAAATATATAAATTACTTATTTATTATCAAGATAGGATTATACATACAAACTTATAGTTATGTAAAAGTTATTTTAAAATATATATTATAATGTAGAGCAATTAATTTGGTGAAGTTCATTGGATAAAGCTTTAAATAAAAAAGACGGAATAATATATCCTATATGGGAATGGATGAGCAATACAAAATTTATAGATAAAAATAGCGAAGAACGAAATTTCAATACTGAACCTACATGTTTTATTTGTAATAATACTTTATCAATCAGACCTAAAGGAGGCAGTGCTAAAAGTGAAAATATTCATTTTTGGCATAATAAACATGGTACAGGATGTCCAACTATTGAAAAAAATCGTTTAAGATATATAGGGCTAAAAGAAACTTACTGTGATTATAGTAATAGCATAATAGAGAGGTAATAATATATGGATATCTTAAGCAATAGTTGATAGTAGAGCTATTGCTTTTATTTTAGAAAATTTTTAGTAAGAGAAATAATTTTACTTTTGAGATAATCAAACACCTCGGTTTACTCGAGGTGTTATTTTTGTATAGAAAATACCATAAAATGCTTATATATAAAGCAACTGAATTTGCCCTCTCATGCAAGAATAAAATATATTCTTCCCAAAATTCAAAACATACAAAATTTATGATATAATACATATAGTGTAATTTATCAGTAATTGTAATTGTTAGCAAATATTATAGGGATATATGGTATGTTTTATAATTGGAGGAAGAGAAGGTTCGTCAGTGGATAATTAAAGAATTAATGGATACTTATAAATATCCTAAGGATCTTATAGATGTTGAATATAAAGTTAATAATTTTTCTACTATAGGAAAGGTAGATGTTTGTATATCCATATACAAAAGCAACCAGAAAAAGTCTTCCGTTTCACTACAGCCTTTTTCTGGCAGCACCCCAGGGGAGTAAATTTTACCAAAAAAGTAATTGCCCTGGAAGAAAAGCTATCAACTTGTAAAAAGTACATTTTGATAGCTTTTGTTTAAATAGGAGGAAGTTAAAATGAAAGTACGCAAAGCCATTATACTAGCAGCAGGACTTCGAAAATACATCATAAATCCTGCTGGTGAGGTCGCAACTAGTGAACAATAAAAAAATGCTTAAAGGTTTATCCTATATAGCTATTATTTTATGGATGATACTTATTTTTAAGTTTTCATCCCAGCCAGCCCAGCAATCTGGTAAGTTGAGTACAGTAATAACAAAGATTAGTATAAAAGTTATAAATAAAGTTAATCCAAACACCAAATTTGATATTGTGAGATTTGATCACATAATAAGAAAAAATGCTCATTTTTTTATATATTTAGTTCTAGGAATACTTGTGATGAATGTTTTGAAAAGAATTGGTGTAGTTAGATATAAATCTATAGCTTTATTGATTTGTATTATTTATGCTATAAGTGATGAATTGCATCAGTTTTTTGTACCTAGCAGAGGTGCTGGAGTGAAGGATGTATTAATTGATAGTGCTGGAGCTGCTATGGGGATTTTGATGGGGTTGGTTGTTGATAAAATTAGGAAAAGGGTGTGAATGGAGGGTGTCTTCTTGGAGAGAGGGGATGTCCTTTTTATGCTAATAATGGGCATAAATTTTTTATTATCTATATTTGATATTGAACAGTATATAATATATTATATAGTTATAAATATTTAAGTAAAGTAAAATTTAGAGTGGAAGTTGATGTTGTATATGAAGATTGAAAAAATAATGGAAATTCTCAATGGTGGAGAAAGTTTAACTGTTGAATTTAAGCAAAGTAAGAACAAATTGAATAAAGATGTATTTGAGTCAGTATGTGCATTTTTAAATCGTAACGGTGGACATCTGTTTCTTGGTGTTGAGGATAATGGAAGTGTTGTTGGAATTGATAAAGAAGCTATTGATAATATAAAAAAGAACTTTGTAACATCTATGAATAATCCGCTAAAAATTAGTCCAACTTTTTATTTGACCGTGGAAGATATCGAATTTGATAATAAAAGAATTCTTTATATCTTTGTTCCGGAGAGCTCACAAGTTCATAGATGTAATGGAAAGATATATGACAGGAATGAAGATGGAGATATTGATATTACTGATAATACGAATCTTGTTTCTGGGTTATATATGAGAAAGCAGGGTACTTATACTGAGAATCGAATTTACCCGTTTGCTAATATGTCAGAACTTCGAGGGGATCTTTTTACTAAGGTTAGAAAATTAGCTACGAATCAAAGGTCAAACCACCCCTGGCAGGTAATGGATGACATGGAACTATTAAAGAGTGCTGGATTATATCTGAAGGATTTACAAAGTGGAAAAGAAGGTATTACCTTAGCAGGAATTTTACTTCTTGGCAAAGATGAATTAATTTTTTCTGCTTTACCACACTTTAAAACTGATGCTATTTTGCGTAGAGAAAATACGGATCGCTATGATGATAGAGATGACATTAGAACCAATTTGATCGATAGCTATGAAAGACTTATGCAGTTTATTGCAAAGCATTTAAATGATAAATTTTATTTAGAAAAGGATCAGAGAATAAGTTTGAGAGACAAGATATTCAGAGAAGTAGTATCAAATATTCTAATTCATAGGGAATTTTCAAATCCATATCCTGCAAAGCTTGTGATAGAAGGTGATAGGGTTTTTACTGAAAATAGTAATAAACCACATGGTAATGGAATTATAGACCCTAATAGTTTTTCACCATATCCTAAAAATCCCACGGTTGCAAAGTTCTTCAAGGAAATAGGATGGGTTGAGGAGCTTGGCTCCGGAGTTAGAAATATATATAAATACAACAAGATATATTCGGGTGCCGAGCCAACATTTATAGAAGGGGATGTATTTAAAACTGTTATTCCTTTGATTCCACAAGGTACTAACCAAGCTACCGACCAAGTTACCGACCAAGTTACCGACCAAGCTGACAGAGAGATTAAAAGGTTACTTGAGTTTTGTAAGGTTCCAAGAAGCAGAGGTGAAATGCAGAAATTTATGAATTTAAATAATAGGGGATATTTTAGAACAAAAATACTAAATCCTTTGGTTAAAGGTGGGTTGTTAAAACTAACAATACCGAATAAACCTACGAGCCCAAAACAAAAATATTATTGTGATAAATAGCAACCAACCAGAAAAAGTCTTCCGTTTCACTACAGCCTTTTTCTGGCAGCACCCCTGGGGGCACGTCCAGCTTAGCAAGGAGCTGATTTCCAATCATCTCCTAGGATTCTTGAGGTGTAATTTTTACCAGTAATTCAATAAAAAACAAAAACACATGGATAAACTTTTAATCTATGTGTTTTTTATGCTATTGATATTACTTGAAAAAATACTTGCTAATATGTAGGATACCAGGTATCTGATTATGCAGAATTAGGTTAATAACATTAATTTTAAAAAATAATGAACAAATGTTTGTATAAACTTTTTCTAGTTGGAAATAATAAGTAATGACAAATAACTAGAAAGAGGAGATTAAAATGGATTATAATAAGGTAGAGGATGCTGTTTTAAAAAAGGCCATGGAGTTTTTTAAAGATAATGCTGTGAAGTTTTTTGGAATCGATACTAAAATAATTGCTCCTGCAGAAACAGAAATTAAAAATATAGACATAAAAACTAATTATACGGATTATTTATTCTATACAGAGGATGGGGCATACTTGCATTTTGAGTTTCAAACTACTAATAAAAAAGATGATATAAAAAGATTTTTATATTATGATGCTTCCTTGTTTTACAAAGAAAAAAGGAAAGTTAAGACAATTGTTATATATTCCGCTGATATAGAAGAGGTAGAAACATATATAGATGCAGGTACAATAAAATATAATATAGAAGCATTTTATATGAAAAATCTAAATGGTGATGAAAAACTGAAATATTTAAGAGAAAAAATATTAAAAAAGGAAAAACTAAATGGTGAAGATATATTAACCTTAACTTTTATACCTCTTATGGGGGGAAATAAAAGTAGAAGCAAAAGGACTTTGGAAAGCATAGAATTAGCAGATACAATACCAGAAAGTAATGAAAAAACGCAATGTATAACACTGTTATATGCTTTATTTGATAAATTTGGAGATGAGGTATCCAAAAGAAAATTTAAGGAGGTCTTTAGCATGACAGAAATAGGCAAGATGATAAGAGATGAAGCCATAAAAGAAGGAATAAAAGAAGGAATAAAAGAAGGGATAAAAGAAGGGATAAAAGAAGGCAAAGCAGATGGAAAGAGTGATATTCTTATAAGACAACTTATTAAAAAATTCAAATCTGTACCTAATGAATATAAAGAAAAAATAAAGAAATTACCTGAGGAAACTATAGACATAATAGCTACAGATATTTTTGAAATAGAAAAAATTGAAGATGTGGAGAAGTACTTTTAGTGCAGTGACTACATCCTTTTTTTGTCAGAAATCTTTGGGGTAATGTTTACCGGTAATTCGATAAAAAAACAAAATGTACAGATGAAGTAAACTATGTACCGACCCCAAAAAGTTAGACCTAAAAATCTAATAATTGGAGGTCGGTTTTCTATTGGTGAAACATAGTTTTGAATTTAAGAAAAAAATAGTACAAGCATATCTTAATGGTGAAGGCGGGTATAAATTCTTATCCAATCAATACGGAGCTTAGAAGAGGAAAATAATCTGGATTACTCAAGTATATTTGGAAGATACAAAAATAAGTTACATAAACTGGAATGTTGTGTTTGCTACCAGTAAATTATCCAGTAGGTGAAATTGAAAGATATGGGTTTCTCTTTTATATAAAGATTGTATTTAGAATAATTACTTAAGATAAATATTTTATTCCTAATTACAGTATAAATATTATATAGCAATTATATTAAGGATATTTGTATGACTTTAAGTTGGAATGAAATGAAAAAAAGAGCATTAGAATTTTCAAAAGAGTGGAAGGATGAAACTAGGGAAATTGCTGAATCTAAAACATTTTGGAATGAATTTTTTAAAGTATTTGGTATCAGTAGAAGAAGAGTTGCTTCATTTGAGGAACCTGTTAAGAAATTAGGAAATAAAAGAGGATATATTGATTTGTTTTGGAAGGGTACATTGATTGTTGAGCATAAATCAAGGGGTAAAAGTTTAGATAAAGCATACTCACAAGTGATGGAATATTTTTATGGGTTAGAAGAAGCGGAATTGCCTAAATATGTATTGGTTTCGGATTTTAGTAAATTTAGACTTTATGACTTAGAAGAGGATAGTGTACATGAATTCTATATTGTAGATTTTTACAAAAATATTCACTTATTCAGCTTCATGACAGGATATGTTAAACAGAGATATATAGATGAAGATCCAGTTAACGTTAGAGCAGCTGAATTAATGGGTAATTTGCATGATAGTTTAAAAGAAAGTGGATATACTGGACATGCATTAGAACGATTATTGGTAAGGATTATGTTTTGTTTATTTGCTGATGATACAGGCATTTTTACTAAGGACTACTTTAGGGATTATATAGAAAATAACACTAAAAAAGATGGAGAAGATTTAGGATTGCATTTATCTATAATATTCCAGATACTAGATACACCTATAGAAAAAAGGCAGAAAAATTTAGATTATGAACTAAAAGAATTACCTTATGTTAATGGAAAGCTATTTAATGAAGTTTTAGCTATCCCTTCATTTGATGGTAATATGAGAAAACTTCTACTAAAATGCTGCTATTTTAATTGGAGTAAAGTTTCTCCTGCTATATTTGGATCAATGTTTCAATCAGTTATGGATGAGGAAAAGAGAAAAAATATTGGGGCATTTTACACTTCAGAAAAGAATATTCTTAAAAGCATAAATGATTTATTTCTCAATGATCTTCTTAACGAATTTGAAAAAAATAAAAATAATCATAATTACTTGAAAAAGATGTTAAATAGGATAAAAGAAATAAGAATATTAGATATAATCTTACAGAGATTGATACAATTTAATTACCCTAAAAGTTATTGTGCCTAGGGGTGTGCAAACTTAAAAAGGGGTGTGCAGGGCAGAAGTCGAGAAAATCTCGGCTATTTTTTATTTAAGGGTGGTTTTACATATCCTTTATAAGGTATAATTTAAACAGACAAATAAGAATTTTTATCTTCATATCCAGGAGAGGGGGAATTTGATGCAGAGTAGTTTAATTGTTGGGCTAGTAGATGGGAATGGTAATCTGATATCATCGCAACCTTATAATGAATTTCAATATGGACGCCGTTCTACAGATATTCTTATTCCTGTGCGAGGTGGGGGATTAATACAGATTTTACAGGATGATATTGGAAATATTTCATACCAAAATAATCGTTTAGTTTTAAAACAGATCTTCGTTTCCAATGTAAATATTACAGCCATGACTTTGCTTGGAAAAATTGCAGAGGCTGTCCTTGTAAGACGTTGCCAAGAAGATGAACATCTGAATAGACAGTTGTTTCAACTTTCGAGGCGTAAAAATGCATGGGGAGTTACTGCCAGACGATTCAAGGCGATTGGTACTGGTTTAAAAACTACACAGAGAATTTTCCCCAAAAGATATAATCCTTCGGATACACAGCGAGATATTATTTGGGTTGACGATGAAGGAATTCCTGCTTTAATGTCTGGTAGTTCTGCAATGGCTGGTATAGAAGCTGGGCTTCAAGTAAAAGTTAGCCTGTATGGGATTGGATATATGGTTAACGATTTGACTAGTAATAGATACGAAGTTCCAATGGTGTACTTCCCAATCAATAATGATTTCGAGCAAGTAATTGATCGGCTTGTAAAAGACCAGAGAGCTTATGTTCTTGATACTGAAACTGGTGATTATCGAGGCATTCGTGTAGGAGAAGATCTGGTGGATATTAGAGCATATGATTATGATGCTTTTGAAGAGGTAAAAGACTATTACCCTATTGTTTATGGTCTGATAAATGGAGACATCGATCTTGTGGATTTAGTTGATATAGCAAAAGGGAATGGAACACTTGAAAACACAGTATTGCTTACTGCGTTGAGTGCCTCTAATGTGGAAACCATTGTTTTGGAATAGCATTTAAAATAGTTTTATTTATTCCCTATATTTTTTGAGTAGAAAGGAATAAGTGACAAATTTCAATCTGTAATTAACAAAAGGGGTCATAAAGGGGTGTGCAAGTCAGAAGTCGAGGAAACTCGGTTATTTTGAATTATAAGCAATTTGGTAATATGTCAAGAACAAAATAAAAGAAAAATGAAATGATTTCTTTAAAAAAGGGTAACCTTAACAAGCATACAGTCCAATAAGAATGTATGTTTGTATAATTATGAAATTTAAT
>NZ_CABDWS010000099.1 GCF_901447495.1 Haloimpatiens lingqiaonensis | reverse complement strand
TCTTTCTTTTTAGACTTTTTTCCTTTAGGTTTATCTTTTCCTTGGATACTCAACCAAATTCCATCCATTTCTTGAAATAAAACTTTAACTTCTTTCGATCCATTTAATTTACCTTTTTTATTTAATATTATTTTTCTTTCTTCTTTTTCTTCAAGTTTAGAACCTAATTTTTGTACTACATTCCATACTGCTGTATGGCTGATTTCTTGGTTGGTTAACTCTTTAATATTTTTCGCAGTATCCCTATAAGAAACATTAGTCACATTATCTACAATCTTTTCTACTAACGTGGTTGAAATCTGACCTATTGTATCCATTTGTAAATATTCATCTAGTAAGAATTTATAAGCTTTTTTGCCATCCTCTGTTTTAAATTCATACAGACGTCTCTCAAATTCTACATCCCCCATAATAGTCTTTATACACGTACGTCTTAAACCTTTACTTCTATAAACCTTAGTATTTCTTTCATCCATCAACCTACGGTCTAGGTGCGTTAGCACCTCTCTCATGAACCTGCATGCTTCATCACATACATATTTATATATTTTTTTCTCTAAATCATTGAAAGTTATCTCTTTTTCATTTAAACTTGTATTGTACATAATATCACCCATTATCTTATAGTTTTTTCAACTTACATTATAATGGATTTTTTATGTACATGGGAGATACTTTTTGTATCTCCTTTTAAATTTTCTAAGCAGTAATTACTACTATCTTTGCCTACTAAAATTATACTCTAAGGACAAAATAAATTTTTCTACGGCAATATCCTTGTTCTATCTCTAGGAAATAAAGAAGCCTCCCTTACATTTTTTAATCCCAATATCTGAGAAGTCAATCTTTCTAATCCTATGGCAAGCCCCCCGTGAGGCGGCATTCCATATTTAAATACTTCCATGTATGCTGTAAAATTATCCGGGTTTAAACCTTTATATATCATATTTTCCTTTAACATAGAATGTTCATGTATTCTTTGTCCCCCTGTGGTAATCTCTAATCCTCTAAATAAAAGGTCAAAGGAATGAGTAAATTCTTTATCTTTTGGCATAGTATACATAGGTCTCTTCTTTCTTGGATAGTCTGTTATAAATAAAAATTCTGAGCCTAATTTTTCCTCTGCATATTTACATATTAATTTTTCGCCTTGTGGGTCTAAATCCCCCTCTTCACAGAGCTTACCATATTCTTTTTCTAATATATTTATAGCCTGAGAGAAAGTAATAGAAGGAATGGTTTCTTTTATCTTTGGTAATTCAATATGGCAAGTGTCTAATAAATCTTTACATTCATTGGTTAATTTAAGCATAATATGTTTTAAAATACCAGTTTCTAACTTCATTATTTCTCTCTCATCTTCTATAAATCCCATCTCTAAGTCCATGCTTACATATTCATTTAAATGTCTACTGGTATTATGCTCCTCAGCTCTATACACATGAGCTATCTCAAAAACCCTTTCATATCCAGCACCTACCATCATTTGTTTATAAAATTGAGGACTTTGAGCCAGATATGCTTCTCTTTCAAAATACTTAACTTTAAAAATAGCAGTTCCCCCTTCTGCACCTTCTGAAACTATTTTAGGAGTAAACATTTCTGTAAATCCTTCGTTAATTAAATATTCTCTAAATCCCTGGGCTATGATACTTTGTATTTTAAATATGCTATTTATTTTTTCATGTCTTAAGCTTAAAACCCTATGGTCTAGTATAGTTTCCAAATTGACATCTAATTCTTCTTTATTAACTTCTATTGGGAGCTCTTCCTGTACTTTAGATATAACTCTCAACTCCTCTACTTGTATTTCCACATTGCTTATTTTGTTTTTGCCCTCTACAACCTTACCTACTATCTCTATAACTGATTCTAGTTTAATATCTTTAATATCTACATTATTGTCTACTACACATTGAATCAGCCCAGTTCTATCCCTTAATATTAAAAAAGATACTTTGCTCAACTTTCTAATTTTGTGCACCCATCCTTTAATACAAACTTCATTATTAACTTCATTATATAAATTTTTAACTAATATTCGTTTCATAAAAATTCCTCCTCGTCTATTTGATATAAAAATTTTAACCATTTGAGCTCTAAGGAGCATATTTTTTAAGGCTAATTTTTTTCATATCTCACTTTACACTATCTCTAATAAATTCATGGTTATCGCTTACTTTACGCTACTCTAATAAGTTTATAGTCAATTAAATATAAGCTTTTATAATTTGATACTTAAACCAATGTATTTACTTATTCTTAAATCTTCATTATCAATAAAATAATGTGCTGATTTAAATTTTTTTACTATCTAACACTGCGCAATGTTAGATTAAAATTCTAATTTAGAATTCTAATTAAAAACTACTTTACTAAATTACAATTTTATATTTACATATTGTAAAAAAATAAATCCCTTAAGCCTAATGCCTAAGGGACGAATTTTTCGCGGTACCACCCTAATTAACCCTAAATTCATTGGTTAAAAACAATATAGCCATGCATTGCCATATTTAAGATGATAATAAAAAAAACCCACTCCAAATTAGGAGTGAGTATATTCCCACGGTACCATCCTTTTTAACCTTAAATTTAAAAGTTCACTTGGAATCATGTAACGGTGAAACCCGGCTTACCCTAATAACTTAAGCTTTCAGGTAAACATCTCCAGGACGTCTTTCAGCATTTAATTTCCTGCTAGGCTCACACCATCCCTAACTCGCTGAGAGTAATCTTAAAATGCTTACTCTTCCCTTCAAAGAATTTAATTATTGTTAATGATTATATTATGAATCTTCACAATTGTCAATGCAATATTTTGCATTTTTACAATTTATAATTTGAAACTTATATTAACAATAATATTAATATTATTTATAAACAAATTACTAAACTTCCCTTAAATTTCACACCTAAATATTTGTTTTTAACTAATAAATTTAATGAACCGTCCCCGGGTTGTCCTTCTACGGGTTGTCCTTCTATAGTAACATACTAATCTCATCAAATATATTTTTATTTTGTTTTATTTCCCTTTCATTACCAGCAACACAACAATAATTCTTTAAATGAGCAAATTTCATAACAAATTATGGAATAAAAATAGACATTCATAATATCCTAGTGTATTATATTTCTGTCAGAAAACATAAACAAAGGATGAATATAAATGTCTACAGAAAATAATATACCATATAATAAAGAGATTAACAATTTCATAATTAAACTTGGATTATCATTATATTTAACACTGCCTCAATTAAAACATGTTTGTGAATTTATCTTTGCAGCCGTAGGTCGTGGGTATGATGGCAAAGTTATTCATATAGCTGAAAGTTGCTATCAGAGTACTTATAGAACATCCATAGGTCAATTTTTATCCAAAAGCCCATGGAATGAAGATTATATTTTGAGAGCATTACAAAAGTTCGCAGTTAATAAAATTTGGCAGTTATCTCGTGATACAGGAAAGCCTATTTATGTGATTATTGATGATACTATCTGTAAGAAGACAAAGCCTTCGTCACGGGCTAAAAATCCTATAGAAAAGTGTCAATTTCATCAATCACATTTAGAAAATAAAAAAGTCTATGGACACCAAGTTGTAGGTGCTTTACTACAATGTGGCGATGTTACAATTCCTTATCAGCTAACGCTTTATGATAAGACTAAAGTCGATAAAGACAATAAAAAATTTACTAAGATTAATATTGCTGTAAATATAATATCTTCATTACCCGAACCACCTATTCAAGGTTTCGTCTTAGGGGATAGTTGGTATAGTGCTGAAATAATTATAAAAACAGCAAAGGCAAAAGGCTTTGAATATATAGGAGCGTTAAAAACTAATAGAATTATATACCCAAAATGCTCGCGCATGAATCATAAAATTAATGGTTTTGCCAAAACTATAAACAAGGAAGACTTTCACCTCGTAACAGTGAATAAGCACTCTTACTATGTTTATAGATATGAGGGCAAAATCAATGGTTTTAAAAATGTTGTAATTCTTATTAGTTATCCTAAAGAAGCTCTCTATAATGAAAAAGCATTAAAATCTTTTATATCAACAGATATAAATCTCACAACAGAAGAAATACTTTTTCAATACCGTGAACGTTGGACAATTGAAGTATTTTTCCGTCAAAATAAGATGGAATTAGGTTTTGATAATTATCAAGTTCGTGGTGAAAAAGCCATAAAGAGATTTTGGATTTTAACTCAATTGACTTATCTTTATTGTACTTGTTGCATAAGCACAGATTGTTCTAAATTTGGAGAAGGTTTAAAAATAGCTCGTAAACAATCCCAACAAGAAGTAATTGCTTGGGTATATTCTCAATATAAAAAAGGAGTTAGTTTAAATGCTATTTTTGATACTCTTAAATTATCACACAATAAGTGTGCTTAAGTAATGTAAAATAATGTAAGTGTTTTTGCTCATTTAAAGAATAATTTTGTTTCATTCCTTCTTTTACCATATAAGCAAAATCCTTAATATCTTGAAGATTTGCGCTTAGAAGTTCATCTTTTTCCCTTTGTAAGTCCTCGTAGGTTATGCCACATATATAATTTTCCGTAGCTTTCTCACCTTTTCTATCAGGAGTCAGTGGTCTGTATGTATCCCCTACAGATCCAATTATAAACTTCTCCATATCCTTTTGTGTGTAATTTATCTCTTCTAAAAATTTATAAGCCTCATCATATACCTCAATAGTTCTTGTAAGATTCGGGTCACGATATGATGCAAAAGCAATATTATTTCCTCTTCTCATATCCATATAACATCCATAAGCTCCACCTTGAAGTCTAACTCTTGTATAAAGATACTCACTATTTAATATGGTTTGAAGAACGCGCATTTTTCCAGAGTATTTATGATTAAGCTTTCCAAAATCAAAGGCTTTAACCACATATTGTACATTACTAGCAGTAACTAATGCTTGAATTTTATTTGATGGTTTAAAGTTAATTTCAGCAGCATTAATTTTCTCATTCTTAAGATCATCTAATACAATATGCATGCTAGAGTTTACCTTATTTTCTTCTTCCTTTTCTCCTACAAATGAAATTATTAAATTATTTTTATTAAATATAGTCTTATATACTTTTCTTAAATTATCAGCAATTTCACTACAATTGTTTTCAAACTCCTTCTCCAAATGGCATAAGAACTCGTAATATGTTGCACCTTTTAATATATCATTATACTTATCAGCATTAGAGAAACATGAATATGCCTTAAGGGTAGCCAATTGATTTCCTGCATTTATAACTCTCATTTGCAGTTTTGATTTTGTCTCTCTTATTACTTCTCTAATTCTTCTAGTATCATCAAAATTAGTTAAAGTTATTATCTCATTTACCAGTTCAAATAAATTAGGAATATTTTCTGAAAGCACCTTAGATTTAATAATAAATTTTGGATAATACACTTCTATATTATTTTTTTCATTATAAACCTCTGTATCAAAATCTATACCACCAGTAGCACTATATATTTCTGTTACAAGATCTGAATATTTTCTCTTTTCAGTATGAAGTTTTCCTAAAACATCGCGTAGTAATCCTATATAAGGAATGTATTTTTGTTCAATAATACTAGCATCAAATAATAAATTTATATAGGATATTTTATTAGTATTCATATTATGAGAAAGTATAGTAACTCCCTTGTGTTCAGTTACTACTTGTGGAATTTTCTCAGCCTCAGGAGATACTTCTTCTATAGATAACTTTGGAATAGTATCCTTAGCTTCCTCTGTATCCTCTGCTATTTGAGCTTTATTTAATTTTTCATTTTCCTCTTGAAGCTTATGCAATTCCTCCTTTGATAAAGAAGCTTTGTAATTTTGTAACTTTTCGTCTAAAGCTTTTACTTTACTTTCCTCTAATCCCTTTTTAGGATTTAAAACCACTAAAGAGCAGTGTTTATTATTTAACATATATTTTTCTATGAAATTCTCAAAATACTTATCATTTATAGAATCCTTTATTTTATTAAGATTCTCCTCATATTTTAAATGCGCCAATGGATTACCATCATAAAGCCAACTCTCCATTATCTTACCACTATAATGAAGTCCTTTATTAGCAATTCTCCATGGGTCTGCTTCACGAAGTTCAAATTCAATTGAATTTATTGACGCCTTTAAAAGCTTTTTATCTATTCCATTTTCAACTAAAGCTCTTAAAGTTTCAAAAATTACTTCTTTAAATCTTTCTTTTTTTCTATTATCTGTGTTTTTTACAGCTATAGGAAATATAGCCTGTTTAGTTGGATCCATATTCATTTGATCAAAGTTAAGCATACTTTCCCCTATTTCTTCCTTAAGTAAAGCAAGTTTTATTGGAGAAGCTGACGATTCTATAAGCATGTTATAAAGTATCTTCATAGCTAAATATTCTTCAGCATTTGAATTTTCACCACAAACAAAATTTAATGCAAAAAAACTTTTGTTTTCTTCATTTTCCTCTGGACTTATAGAATACTCCGAAGTTCTTTCCATAATTTCTTTAAAAGATTTCACATCATCTATATGGGAAGGTATTTCTATTTTATCAAAATTAATAAGATAATTTTCATTTATGAATTTAAGGCATTCATTTAAATTTTGATCACCATATAAATAAATATAACTATTAGATGGATGATAAAATTTACTGTGAAATTCTTCAAAATCCTCCTGAGTTAACTGTGGTATTTCCTCTGGATCTCCACCAGAATTAAATGCATAAGTAGTATTTGGAAATAAAGATTTATATATTTCCCCTGTCAAAACTTCCTGTGGTGAAGACAATGCTCCCTGCATTTCACTATACACAACACCTTTATAAATCAACTTATCTGTCTTTGGTTCTGTCTCATATCTCCATCCTTCTTGGCGAAGTATTTGATGATTTTTATATATATTAGGATATAAAACAGCATCTAAATATACATCCATTAGATTCATAAAATCCTTTTGATTTCTGCTAGCCACTGGATAACTAGTTCTGTCTGGATAAGTCATAGCGTTTAAAAAAGTATTTAGTGAACTTTTTGCAATATCCCCAAAAGGATCTTTAGTTTTAAATTTTCTTGATCCGCAAAGCACAGAATGTTCTAAAATATGTGCCACTCCAGTACTATCTGTAGGGGTTGTCCTAAAACTTATACAAAATACTTTATTATCATCCTTATTTTCTAAGTGCAAAAGTCTTGCTCCACTTTTAATGTGTTCAAATACTCTAGCTACAGATTGAATTTCATCAATTTTTTCTTGTTCTAGCAATTTAAAACCGTGATACATTTCATTAACTTTAAATTCATTATGCATACTATGCCCCCCTTGTTAAGTTATACATGCTTATTTTAAATTATCAAAATATTGTTCCAATTACAAATAATGCATTAACTCCATAATATAACTAAGTTACTATAAAATCAAGTCTAATGAATATATTGCTACGATGGAGACTTAATGAATTTATTTTCCTTATTTTCTATGATGGGGAACGGAATAGACGTGGTAAAGATAAATTAAACTGCTTACTATAAATTATTATATTAAAATTAAGGCATGGAGCCACCAATGATCTCCATGCCCTTAAAACAATTAATCTGTTACTACAGTAGTTCCTGAGGCCGTTACCATAAGCATACTTCCGCCTTGACCAAGAACTTCATAGTCTATATCAATTCCTACTACAGCATTAGCTCCTATAGCTTGTGCCCTTCTTGATAGTTCAGCTATGGCACCATCCCTTGCTCTTATTAATTCCTCTTCATAAGTTTCTGACCTTCCACCTACAAAATCTCTAATTCCTGCCATGAAATCTTTAACAAAATTTACACCAGATATTACTTCTCCACATACTATTCCTCTATACTCCATTATTTTCTTTCCCTCTATTTGTGGTGTGGTTGTAAGTATCATACTAAATTCCTCCTCAAAATTCATTTATTAGTATTAATTAACACATTAACTTTCGCAGTTATAAAATTAAGTACATTTATTCATCTAATGTAGCACTTAAAATTTATGTGCAAAAGTTAACTTAATATTTATATAATTATAATATAACCTTATTAATCCATTGTCAAGTATTTCATATCATTTTTTATATTTTATATTATCCTTTTATAGGTTTATTATAACTATATATATTGTAAGATAACATGGTATTTATAAAATCTTTTCAAAGTATAATATGCTTTATTTATCTATGATTAGTACATTTCTAAAATATTTCTTAGCCATTTTTTCTCTAATCACTATCTCTCTATTATCTGTGAGTGTTATTGTAAAATCTTCTTTTACCTCTTTAGCATACAATATATGCTCCTTTGAAAATACATAATCCCCCAATACAATTCCATCCTTATACGAACCAACCCTGCTGCCCAAAATGCTTACGCCTGTCCTATCACTTTTCTCCATAATAAATGTGGTATTATTTTTAAATTTATTAACCTGTAGCTGTGGTCCATATAATGAATCAATAATAATCATAACTACAAATATAAGAATATATATTCCTAAAGGAGAAAAAAATGAAATTTTATTATTGTAGTAACCTAACATATAGTAAATAGTCATACAATATATGGTTATTAAAAATGCTATATTATAAATAATTTCAAACTTTGGACTTGGACCTAAATATTGAAGTTCCTCCAATTTCGTTTTTTCTATCTCTACATTTATTTTTTTAATTATCCTTGGCATTAAATATATATTAAATATACTAACCACAAATATTGTAATTATTTTAGATATTATATTTAATTTTGAAAAACACAATACAAACACTATAAATATTACATCAATTATACAAGCTAAAACTTTAGTAAATATATTAGAAACTTTTTCACTCATGTTCTACACCCCCATATTTGTAATTAATTTCTATGTATTCATATTACCATTATATTTGTTTAGTGTAAAGTATATTTTATCATTTTTAATATTATTATTATATATTTTATATTGTTATTGTTACTATATAAAATGCGTTGAAACCTTTCTAAACATATATTCAAATTATATAGAAAATAAAAAAACCTAATAAAATACTAGGTTTTTTAAGGGTAAGCGTCAAAGTTTTAGCACCTTTAATAATTCCAAGAATAGTATTAAAATATCCTAGTAAGGCAAGAATATGCTTTACTAGGATTAATTTATTTTTTATCTTTAATTTTCATATTTTCAGGAATC
>NZ_CABDWS010000098.1 GCF_901447495.1 Haloimpatiens lingqiaonensis | reverse complement strand
ATATAATAGTATATCTAAATATGATTAATGTAACTAAATATAATTAATATAGATAAATATGATTGGCATAACTATAAGAAGAGTATACAAAGTAATGATGCTTTGTATTTGACGGAATTTACTGAAAGGAGTACTAAAAGATGAACTTTCCTAAAATCAAAAGATTAAGAACTATAATGAAATACTTTAAGAGGATAACCATTCCCTCCTTTTTAATATTATTTATAATCATATATTCTGTTTATACACTACAAATTAAAAACCAAAAGGAACTTATAAAAATAAAACAACAAAGGGATGTTTGTTTACTAAAATATGATTTAGAACATGCGCTTAATTCAATAGCCTCTGATTTAAAAATAATAAAGAATTCTAATGAAGTCACTAATTATTTACATAATCCCAATAGTGAAAATTTAGATAATATGAAGAAAATGTTTGGGCGATATGCAGAAAATAAAAAGATATATAGGACAATAAAATTTATAGATATAAACAATCAGCTTGTGGTGGATTTTGAAAATAAACAAAGCCTTGATTTAAACAAAACCTTTATGGAATTCAAAATGGATTTAGAAGATAAAAATAAGAAGAAAATAGGTGAATTAATTGTGGAATATGAATCGGAATATCTTTGGAAAAAGGTACTGGGTTATGTTGAAAATCACCAAGACTTTTCATTTGTTATTATGAATCATAATCAAAAAATACTTACTCAAGGGGATTATAATAATATAGTTATCAATGAAAAACTAGGAAGTATAGAAGAAGAAAAGGGAATATATTATGTAGATACCGCTGATTCCCTTAAAGCAAGTGGGGAAAAGCTTTTTCTGTACGGAAAAGATGCAGGGTCAGGATGGAAGATAATTTCTTATTATCCTAATCATAAATTTAATTCAATAAAAAGAACTTGGTTTAAAGATATTGTACATATAATAATAATCTTTGTAGTGATAATAGTAGTGTTATCATACATGAGTGCTGTTATAATTTACAAGAGAAAAAAGGCAGTTAAAAGGTTGAAATTGCTCATGAATATTCTTGAGAATTTAGGAGAAGCTGTGATTTTTACAGATGCAAATACCAATATCATATATGTAAATAAAACCTTTTCTGAAATTACAGGATATTCACAAAAGGAAGTTATAGGTCTTAAAACCTCTTATTTTAAATCTGGAAAGCACAGTAAAAGTTTTTATAGTAACATGTGGAATAGCATTGAAACAACCGGAAGATGGCAAGGTGAAATATGGGACAAGCGTAAAGGAGAAAAAAGTTATCCCAAGTATCTTACTATAATGGCTGTAAAAGAAGAGCAGGGAAGGGTTACTGGCTATATAGGGATTTTTAGAGATTTATCTGAAATAAAAAACAAGGAGAAAAGTATAAATAAACTTAAAAATTACGATATAACAACTTCTCTTCCTAATGCAAGTTTAATGAAAAAGATATTTAATAATAAGCTTTCAAAACTTGAAGAATTGGATGATAAAAATATATACGTGGTATCTTTAATTATAATTAATTATGATACAGTTAAAAATAGTTTGGGTATGAGCAGCATTGATAATTTAGCCCTTGAATTTTCTCGAAGAATTCAGGAAGTTTGTAAAGAAGAATGTAAAGAAGAATGCATATTTTCAAGAATGAGCAGTGATGAATTTTTAATATTAATAAAAGAAAAAAAGGATCAAAAGTTAATTTTAGATTTTTCAAAGAGGATAATAAATTCTTTAAAGGAACCATTTTGTTTTGAAGGTAACCCTGTATATTTAAAAGTAGATATAGGAATAAGTGCTTATCCAAAGGATTCAGAGGATATAAATGAATTGGTGGAAAAAGCTAATATAGCCAGAGCTAATGCCAAGGAGCTTGGGGAATACAATGTGGTTATATACGAACAAAAGCTTAGAGATGAATATTTGCAGGAAGTAAATATAGAAAACCTATTAAGGCGAGCCATAGAAAGAGGGGAAATCTATCTAAACTATCAACCACAAGTGCATTTAAAAAGTGGAAAAATAGTTGGAGCAGAAGCGCTTATAAGGTGGAACAGTAAAGAAATAGGCATGGTATACCCTAATAAATTTATACCTATAGCAGAAAATACAGATATGATAATCCCTATAGGAAAATGGGTATTAGAGGAAGCTTGTAAAAACCTCAGCCTGTGGCGAGAAAAATACAATAAGGATATAACCATTGCAGTTAACATATCACCAGTGCAGTTTAAAAAGTCGGATATGTATAAAACCATAAAAGAAACTTTACAAAAATACGCTTTGCCAGGGCATTGTCTGGAAATAGAAATCACAGAAGGGGTATTAATAGACAATATATACGATATACAAAAGCAGTTAAAATCTATTAGAGATTTAGGGGTAAAAATAGCCATGGATGACTTCGGCACAGGATATTCCTCCCTAAGCTACTTAAGAAGATTTAACTTCGACAAGGTAAAAATTGATAGGGAGTTTGTGCAGGACTACCCTGAAAAAGAAGATGGAACCCTAGCAGAGATAATAATAAATCTATCCCACAGCTTGAAGCTAAAGGTTATAGCTGAAGGAGTTGAAACAGAGGAACAACTTCAATTTATGAGCCAAAATTCCTGCGATGAAGTACAAGGGTATTTTTATAGCCCGCCAGTATCTAAAGAGGAATTTGAGAAGATGATAGAAAAAGGTATTTTTATTAACTAAATTAAATACAAAATCATGAGGTTTTATTATTAATACCAGAAAAATGTTAGAGTTTGAATTTTATTAAATATTTTATATAATAAAATATATAGACTATATAAAAAAAAATATAAGGTGGTGGCAGTATGTTCAAGAACAAAAGATTAATTATACTACTTTTTTTATGCATGTTCACATTTATAGGAACTAAAGTAGTATATGGTTCTGTTAATACTAACAGGATATTCGGAAAGGATAGATATAAAACATCTATCGAGGTTAGTAATAAAAAATTTAATTTGGCGGAAAATGTTATCATAGCAAGTGGAAATGATTTTCCAGATTCGCTCTGTGCAGCACCCTTGGCAAAACAATTAAAAGCTCCTATAATGTTAATAAATAAGGAGTTAGATTCAGAAGTTAAAAATGAAATCTTAAGATTAAAGGCAAAAAAAGTATATTTAATAGGCGGAGAAGGGGTAATTTTTCCTTCTGTGGAAAAAGAGCTTAAGAATATTAAAGTGAAAGTAGAAAGAATTAGTGGAGATAACAGATATGAGACAAGCCTTGAAGTAGCTAAGAGGATTAAAACCGTAAATAGTGCTTTTGTAGTGCTGGGACAAGATTTTCCAGATGCCGTATCTATAGGATCTATAGCTGCTAGAGACTCTGCACCTATAATATTGTCAGAGAATAATTCGATAGATGCTAAAAGCATTGAGTACATAAAAAGTAAAGGTTTTTCTGATGTATATGTAATAAGTGGTCCCAAGGTAATATCGGATTCGGTGTTTAATAAAATACCTAGGGCTGAAAGAATTTATGGCAAAGATAGGTATGAAACCAACTACAAAGTAGTGGAAAAGTTTATGAATCAAAATTTAAATAATGTATACATAACTAGTGGTGTGAATTTTCCGGATGCCATAGTAGCTTCAGCAGCGGCTGCCAATGATGGTACTTTCGTTGCTTTGTGTAATAATGATATAAATGCTGATATGGGTAAATTTTTAAGAAATAGATTAACAGAAGGAGCATACATAAATATATTGGGTGGAGAAAAAGTTGTTTCAAACAATATTATAGATAGAATATTTATGATTAGAAAAAAAATATGTATAGATCCAGGACACGGAGGATACGATTCTGGAGCTGTAGGTCCTACTGGATTAAAAGAAAAAGATGTTACTTTAGCAGTGGCATTAAAATTAGGAAAGATACTATCTGATAAGGGAATTGATGTAGTATATACCAGAACTAGTGACAAGGTATATTGGCAATCAAATGAATCTGAAGATTTAAAAGCACGAGTAAATATTGCTAGAGAATCAGGGGCAGATTATTTTGTAAGTATACACTGTAATGCTTTTAATAGTGCGGCAAAGGGAATAGAAACATATTTTTCATTAAATAATAATCAAAATGGAGAGAGTAAGAAGTTGGCAGAAGCTATTCAAAAGTGCCTTGTAAATGAAATTGGACTAAGTAATAGAGGCGTTAAAACTGCAAATTACTATGTAAATAAATGGGCATCATGTCCATCTATACTAACTGAATTAGCCTTTATAAGTAATCCAAATGAGGAAAGAATATTAAGAAGTAATACCTACCAACAAAAATTTGCAGAAGCAATATCCCATGGAATATTAAATTTTTTAGGTAAAAAATAATATAAACAAAGGGCTCATCCTAAAAGATATTATGAGCCCTTTTCCTATGCCCCCAGGTCACCTATTCTATTATGTCATTTTGTTTTTTGAAGTGATCTTCCATTTTATCCACAAACAAATTATTATTGTCATCCAAATAAGCAAAAAACACATCCTTTATGTCCTTTACACCCATAAAACTCAGATTATCCAAAAGCCACTTCACATCTAAATTTCGCTTTCTTAAATTTTCATATATTATATTGCCAGTAATCACTACTTCCTTTTGCAAATACATTTGAGAATCATCGTTTTTTAAAATACTTAATTCTCCAGTGGTTTCAAGAATTCCATATCTAACAGTATTTAAATCAAATATATCTTTTTTCCTAAGAAGATGGGTTAAGTCATCTACAGTATAGTGAAACTTCAATAAATTTTCTTCTAAAATTTTACCATTTTCTATTACTATAACCGGTTCCCCTTGAATTATCTTAGATGCATTTCTATTTTTTTCACATATATAGGACATTAAAAAGGTTAAAGCCCCAAATAGGAAAAGTCCTATAAGGTGTTGCCAAGTTTTTTGGTTGGTATCCGTGGCTAGAGTAGCAGCTATAGAGCCAAAGGTTATGCCATTTATATACTCAAAAACAGTAAGCTGAGCCACCTGTTGTCTTCCTAATATTCTAGTTATAAAAAGTATGGAAAAAAAGGCTAAAAAGGTTTGTATGGTTACTTCAATAAATAATTTCATATCACATCGCTCCAATGAATAATTTTTAATTAATTATCACATTAATAATATGATACATATTTTTTCAAATTATACATTTTACATAGCAATTCATTATATATAAGTTCACATTGGAGGAATTAGAAATGGAATTAATAGCGGAGGGCGTATTTACTGTTGTTTTCATAATAGTGGGATTAATTCTTATGACATATCTCCACAAAAAAGGAAAGATATAAAGCACCCCAGTGGTGAAGATTTTTCTAGTTTAACTGGAAAAATCTTTACCACTGGGGTACTGCTATAGCAATAGCTTAAATAAAAGTGGTGCTAAAAATACGGTCAAAAGTCCAGCTATGCCTATGGCAAGGCTGCTCATGGCACCTTCAACTTCGCCTATCTCCATAGCTTTTGTAGTGCCTATGGCGTGGGAAGCAGTACCTAGAGAAACTCCTAAGGCCACACTATCCTTAATCCTAAAGGCTTTGCACACAAGAGGTCCTATTATGGCACCCATAATTCCCGTTATTATGATAACTGCCACAGTAACTGCAGGAATACCCCCTAGTTGCTTAGAGATTTCAATACCTATAGGTGTGGTTATGGATTTTGGCATCATAGAAATGCTCAATTTTGTGTCTAAATTAAACAATTTGCAAAGATATATAATGCTCACTATTCCAGCAATGCTACCAGTGGTTATGCCCACTATTATAGGCATAGCATGAGCCTTTAAAAGATTTATCTTCTTATAAAGAGGCACTGCCAAAACCACTGTAGATGGAGCTAAAAAGAAATTTATTATACTTGCACCTTTATTATAAGACTCCAACTCTATAGAGAAACACTGCAAAAATAAAATTATTAAAGCTATGGAAATTAGTAGAGGATTGAAAAAAGGAATTTTTGTCTTTTTATAAATAAAACTTCCTATTTCAAAAGCCACCACGGAAATTATTATCCCAAACAGGGGATTGCTAAAAAGGTTATTCATTTTAAAACTCCTCATCTTAATAGTTAATAATTAATTATTAATTATTAATTATTAATTATTAATTATTAATTCTTAATTGCTCATCTTCTCTGATGTTTTCTTTAAAATTTGTATAGTAAATCCTGTTACCACTATAACAACTATAGTAGACAAAAGGCATATTAATAAAATGGTTCCCCAGTTTCCACTTAATAGGGACATACAGGAAATAAGGCCGACACCCGCTGGTAAAAAGAAAAAAGCTAAGTTTTTAAGAAAAAAGTCGCTTATTTCTTCTATAAGTTCAAGCTTCATAAGGCCTGTACATAAAAGAACCAACAATAAAATCATGCCTATTACATTGCCAGGTATTGATGTTCTCAAAGCTAAATGAATTATCTCGCCAATAAAATTTATAAACAAGATAATACAAATTTGTCTTAAAATTTTCAAAATATCACCTCGATTTTTTAATCATTAATCACTGCTCATCGCTTACTGCTCATTGCTCAAAACTTTAATTTATCCTATGACTACCTGCCGTAACACTCCAACTTCTAACAAAGTGGGATATAACGGCAGCTACGTCCCTGGATAACGATCTCTAACCTTCAGTTGGAGTAAAAACTCCATCTGAAGCTAAGAGATCTGTTTATCAGTTCATTGATTTCAAGTGACAAAATAAAAATGAACTGTCCTATAAAATATAATAATACTAATTTTATAATATATGCACATTGTATGAAAAGAATAAATTTTCTATTTAATGAAATAAAAAATCCAAAAGAAGAGGGGATGACCTTCTTTTGGATTTCCAATATATATACTGATATCTACTATATATTTACTTTATATATCTACTAGATATCTGCTGGGATATTTACTTTATCTCTATTTTTGGCATTTACTTTATGTCTATTTGGGGATATTACTTTATATTGATTTTGGGATATTTATTTTACCTCTATTTTTGCTAGTTACTTTATGTCTATTTTGGAATATTTACCTTATATCGACTTTACTGCGTTTACTATAAAGTTTTATCGCCTTCGCTCCAGTCTACGGCACACATGCCGCCGGTTTTTAGAGCCTTAAGAACACGTAGAGTTTCATCTACACTTCTACCTACATTCAAGTCGTGAACCACACTATACCTAATTACTCCTTCAGGATCTATTATAAATAAACCTCTCAAAGAAATACCCTCTTCTTTAATCAATATACCATAGTTGTCAGATACAACCTTTGTAATATCAGAAGCTATAGGAAATTTAATTTTCCCTAGATCACCCTTAATCCAAGCTTCATGAGAATATTGGCTATCGCAGCTAACTGCAAGCAGTTCGGCGCCTACCTTAGTAAAATCTTCATATCGTTTACTAAAGCCTGTTATTTCAGTAGGACAAACAAATGTAAAATCCAGTGGGTAGAAAAACATAACTAGCCACTTGCCCTTATAATCCTTAAGACTTACCTGTGTAAATTCACTGCCGTCACCCTTTACGGCATTCATTGTGAAATCAGGTGCATTTTTGCCTACTAATCTATCCATAGTTAAAACAACTCCTTTCTATACTAAAGTCCTAAAGTCTCATCAATAGCATCCTTGTCAAAGCCAAGAATTACCTTGTGATCTATTTGTACAACAGGAACTCCCATTTGATTTGAAATTTGGAACATTTCCTTTCTAGCAGCTACATCCTCAGCCACATTGATATCCTGGAATTCCACATTATTAGATTTTAAATAATCCTTAACCTTTTTACACCATGGACATGTTGGTGTTGAAAAAACTTTTACCATAATTATACCCTCTTTCTCTCCATAATATACTTCTCCGCTGCCAAAGCGGCAATAGTTCCATCGGATACAGCAGTAGTCAGTTGCCTAATGGTTTTTGAGCGTAAATCTCCAGCAGCATAAACACCTTTTATATTTGTCTCCATATTTTCATTTGTAAGCACATGACCCCAGTTGTCTAATTTTATATAGTGCTTAAACAATTCATTATTAGCAACTCTTCCAATATACACAAATACACCGTCAGTTTTTACCTCAGAAAGTTCTCCTGTTTTAACATTTTCAATTTGAACCCCCGTAACTGAGCTTTCACCTAATACATGGCGAACTTCACTATTCCATATAAATTTAACATTAGTTTTTGTAGCAAGCTCCTCTTCATTGGTTTTATTAGCTTGAAGATAGTCGAATTGGTGTATAATATTTAGGTTTTTTGCAAATTTAGATAAAACAATGGCACCTTCAATAGCTGAATTTCCTCCGCCAACCACTATCAAATCCTTACCCTCATAAAGGGCACCATCGCAAAGTTCACAATAGTGGACACCGTTGCCGTGGAATTTTTTCTCCTCAGGCACAGGCAAAAGTCTATTGTTAGAACCTGTAGCCAATATAACCGCATGGGGTTTATATATTTTTTTAGAAGTTTCAACTATTTTTTCTTCGCTGCCTAGCTTCATGGATACTATGTTGTCAAATTCATCAATCTTCGCTCCAGCCTCCAAAGCATGCTTTTGAAAATTGTTAGAGAGATCCTCGCCAGTTATGTAGGGGAAACCAGGATAATTATCCACCCTATAGCTATCTCTAACTTGACCGCCTATGATTTTATTTTCCAAAACCAAGGTATCCAGTTTTGAGCGGGAAGCATATACTGCTGCAGCCAGACCAGCAGGACCAGCACCTACAATGATTAAATCTAAATTAATTACTTGCTTTTCCATAGCTCATACCGAAAGCTAACGGTACTTTTCACTTCCTTCCTAACAGAATATTTAATCTTTTATATTAATTTTTAGTGTATAATCTTAACATTTGTTTTTTGCCATTTAATATTTGATATTTGATATTTGTTCTTTGATATTTGATATTTGATATTTGTTCTTTGATATTTAATATTTGTTCTTTGATATTTGATATTTAATATTTGCTATTCAATTTTGTTCTTTGTTATATTTATATTATATAATAATTATTATTAATTAGAAAGTACTTTTAAGAAATTTTTCATTAATTTATTAAAAAAGTTATATTTTGCAGAAAAAATATAATTTTATGATGAACATATAAAAATATTTTATGTAAAATTAAAAATAAAATACATGAAAATATTTAAAATAAATTAAATAAAAAAACCGATAAAATAGTACATG
>NZ_CABDWS010000097.1 GCF_901447495.1 Haloimpatiens lingqiaonensis | reverse complement strand
GGGAACAATAAATATATTTTTTTAGACTATTGAGCTAGCTTTAGAAATTCTTTGTTTTCAAATTTGAATACCCGTTAAGAAGCTTTCATTGCCTGAACGAGGAACGAGTGAGTTTGAAAGCTTTAGGATATTCAAATTTGAAAACATTAGAATTTCTTAGCGTACTGCGAACAGTCTAAAAAAATATATTTATTGTGGACTTAAAAGCAGATTTTTCCTATGCTATTACATCACAATTTTTTTTATTTTATCGCTTCTCTTCCGCCCATGTATCCTCTTAGTGCTTCTGGAATAGTTACGCTGCCGTCGGCATTTTGATAATTTTCAAGTATAGCAGCTACTGTTCTTCCTATTGCCACTCCAGATCCATTTAATGTGTGTACAAACTCTGGTTTAGCCTTTGGATTTTCTTTGTATTTTATATTTGCACGTCTAGCTTGGAAATCTTCAAAATTACTACAGCTTGATATTTCAACATATCTTCCGTAACTTGGCATCCAAACTTCAATATCATATTTAAATGCTGCTGTAAATCCTAAATCACCTTTGCATATTTTAACTACTCTATAAGGAAGTCCTAAGCCCTGTAAAACGCTTTCTGCATCTCTGGTTAGTTTTTCTAGTTCTTCGTAAGAGTCTTCTGGCTTTGTGAATTTAACAAGCTCTACTTTGTTAAACTGGTGCTGTCTTATAAGACCTCTTGTATCTCTTCCAGCTGAACCTGCTTCTGATCTAAAACATGCACTATATGCTGCATATTTAATTGGCAATTCTTCACCATTTAGTATTTCATTTCTATGAAGATTAGTAACTGGAACTTCTGCTGTTGGTATTAAGAAATAATCATCATTTGTAACTTTAAAAGCATCTTCCTCAAACTTAGGTAATTGTCCAGTTCCAGTCATGCTTTCTCTATTAACCATGTATGGAGGAAGTATTTCTTTGTATCCATTCTTTTCAGTATGAGAATCCAAGAAATAGTTGATTATAGCTCTTTCAAGTCTTGCTCCCATTCCCTTATAAACAGTAAATCTTGAGCCAGTTACCTTTCCTGCTCTTTCAAAATCTAACAAGTCTAAGTCTGTTCCTATATCCCAGTGAGCTTTAGTTTCAAATTCAAAATTTGTTGGCTCACCCCATTTTCTTATTTCTACATTGTCCTCATCTGTATCTCCCTCTGGAACTTCTGAATTTGGAATATTAGGTATTCTAAGCATATTGTAGTTTATTTTTTCATCAACTTCACCTAATTCTACATCTAAATCCTTTATTTTTTCTGATAAGCCTTTCATGTGCTCCTTAAGTTCAGTTACGTCTTTTCCCTCTTTTATCATCTTTCCTATTGAAGTAGACTCTTCATTTCTTTTTTTCTTTAACTCTTCTACCTCAACTAATATTTCTCTTCTTCTTTTGTCTAAACTAACAACTTCGTCAATTAAATTAACGCTAAAAGCCTCGCCTCTATTATTCATGGCATTTTTGATTTCTTCTGTATTGTTTCTTATTTTTTTAATATCTAACACGGCACATTCCTCCTATATATTTAAGTTTTGTGATTTTACATAAATACTTTTATAAAATATCTATACTTGTGAATTATTCATTCACTTGCTTACATTTAAGTATTGAAACAGTACTTCTTAGTTGAAATTTTTGTAATAAAAAAAGAGCCTTCATCCCTTAGGGACGAATAGCTCCGCGTTGCCACCCTATTTAACTAATATTAAAGCTCTAAATTAGTTCTCTCAAATTAATAACGGTTTGAACCGTACTGCTCATCACAGTCCCTCCGAGGCGGATTCGCTAAATGAAAGATATCAGTTCACACCATCCACTGACTCTCTTAAATCCTTCATAAAGTTACTATTCTCATCAACGGTTTTATATAAATTTTAAATTATCCATTTAGTTAAGAATCATTTTACATTTTCACTCTGGCATTGTCAACCTCTATTTGTATATTATTATAATATTTCACTAAAACATATTTTTATACATTTTTTCTTTTAACATTTTTAGTGCACACTATATCTACCCCTGTATTTAATATATTACTACATATTATGTCACCTTGTTTTATAGGTGCACCTACATATAACCTGCTCAATGCTTTTGAACACTCTATCCATAGTTCCTTAGGTATAGGAGAGTTACCTTTTACTGGCACCACGTTATATTCAGAACCTTTTATTCTAACTAAACTAGTAAATATAGAATTTTCCATGAAACCACTCCCATTAATTATAAAAATCAAATCACTTAAATTTAATAATTTCTAGACCTCGTCAAATTCCTTTATTCTACTTAAAACTACTTTGGAATCTTTAGAATCCTTAACTATGTCTGTGAAGTTCTTATTAGTTTCCCTAGCTAATATAGCTATTATTTTATTTATACAATTAGCTCCTTGGCACCCTCCATAAGCAGCCCCAGTTCTTCTTTTTATTCCTTCTAATGTTCTTGCACCTAAGGGCCTTCTTATGGCATCTATTATTTCTCCTTCTGTTACCCTTTGACAGTGGCATATTATTTTGCCATACTTTTCATTCATACTTATAACTTGATCTATTTCTTCATCTGACAAATCTCTAAACTTATAGAATTCTCTTCTCTTATCATTAAAATCCTTATTTAATTTGCATTTTAAATTATTAACCACCGTTTCACATATCATTCTTGCAATAAAAGGAGTCATAGTTACTTCACTATAATTTTTTCCGTCAACCTTTATATACCCCTCATCTATGCTACTATCATCTATAACCATACTACTTTGGTAAAACTTACCTTGGTAAAAGTTTCTAATATAGTTAGTGTCTATGTTAGAAAATATATTACTTATATTATTTATAAAATAGTCATAGCTTATATTTTCCTTACTATACATAGCCACAATAGTACTATCTTGAAGTGTAGGTACTACCATTATCTTTTCATTTTTATTATTTATTAAACATAATATATGATCTAAATTTCTTTTAAAATTCTTATCTAAAAGAAGATACTTAACATTTCCTATGAATTTTTTAGGCAGCTCTTTTTTTTCTACATCTATACTATAGTTTTCCCCTGGAGTTGTATTTATAACTATTTTGCATTTAAATTTATTTTTATTTGTAGTTACCCTGTAGCCTTTAGATATCTTTTCTATATCTATAACTTCCTCTTCTAGTTTAAATTTAACTCCATTATCAAAGGCCACTTCACCATAGGCAATAGCTAAATCATATGGACATACCACTCCTGTATGTTCAGTATATATTCCTCCAATAAAATCCATGTTCAAATTGGGTTCTATTTGTTTTATATATTTACTGCTTAAAAGCGCTATATCCTGTATATTTCTTTTTATAGCTTTGTTATACATATCTTTAAGAATTTCTTCGTGTGCTTCTTCTCTAGCCAATATCAAAGTTCCCATTCTTTTAAATGGAACTTTAAATTTTGAAGTTAGCTCATCAAAATCCCTATTGCCTTCCTGCTCTAATTTAGCCATTAAATCATATTCGTTTTCAATTCCATCATAAATAACTGCAGTATTTACCAAGGATATATCGTCAGCTATATCATAATCTTTTTCTATTAAAGCTATATTTAAGCTGTATTTTGATAATTCATAAGCTATAGCACAGCCTGATAATCCTCCCCCTAATATCAAAACATCATAATCCATTTATATTTCTCCTCCTATAAGAAGAACCTTACATTTCAATATAAATTATACCATAAAAGATGATAACTCAACTTTCGCATATAACTTTTAAGTTTTACATCAGACGAATAAACATTTTTAAAATTAAATTTAGCACGTAAAATTTAACTTTATAATTGCGAAAGTTGAAATACTAACTTTATCACTATTCCTTATGATTTATAACTAAAATACTTACCTTATATTTTTTATTTACTATATTCCTCTAACAATTTTCCCAATTCATTTATATATTCACCATACTTAGTCCAATCGCCTTTTTTCTGTGCTTCTAAGGCTTTATCGTATAGTTCCTTTGCCTTTTTAATTTCACTAGTATTTACAGGTTCATTGCTTGTTTTTTGCTCATCTTTACCCTTCTGTTCTTCACTATTTTTAATATTAAAAACTTGATTTAGAGCCTTTTCTATACTTTCTTCTATTACCATCTTATCTCCGTAGGATACAATTACCCTCTTCATTTGAGGTATACTTTCCTTTCCGCTGGCTCTTATATAAAGCGGCTCAATATATAATAATGAATTCTTTATAGGTATTATTTGAGTATCTCCAAATATAACTCCTGAACCAGAGCCCTTTTGATTCCAAAGAGATATTTCCTTGGATATATTTGCATCCTGCTTAATACTTTGCTTGAATAAATATGGACTTTCCACTGGATCATTGTTGAAATTATATAAAACTAGTTTTCCATAGTTTTCTCCATCCATTCTGCCACAAAGCAATGACTCCATATTGTTCTTTCCATTTACATTGAAATACTGAGTAACCACCATTTCTTCTTTATTTTCTCCTGGAAGCTTCATGATAATATAAGATGGTGGATTCTTTTCTTCCTTATTACCGCTATCTACCTGCTTCTCATTTTTTGATATATCCCACAGATCATCTCCACTATAAAATACCGTAGGATCTGTTACATGATATTTTCCAAGAACGCTGCATTGCATGTTAAATAAATCCTCTGGGTATTTAAGATGTGCCTTTAACCCCTCTGGCATCTTTGAATATTCCTTAAACAATTTTGGAAATATTTTAGAAAAATTCTTTATAACAGGGTCTTTATCATCTACTATATAAAAATCTGTATCACCATTTACTGCATCAATAACTACCTTAACAGAATTTCTTATATAGTTTATCTTATTATATGGCTGTGAAAAAGGATATCTATCAGATATACTATACCCATCTATTATCCAATATAACTTTCCTTCATTTATAACCACATAAGGATCTTTATCATACAATATAAATGGTGCTATCTTTTTAACTCTCTCCATTATATTTCTATTTATAATAATTTTACTTTCCTTAGTTATATCTCTTGAAAGCAAAAATTTAGGATTTTTTTCATATATAGAAAATAAAACCTTATTAATTCCACTCATTTTTATTCCCGCAGTACCATTGTATTTGCTGGTTTTATTATTATCCCCTTCAGGATAATCCAATTCTCCTATTTTAGTATTAACAACCGCATACTCATTAGTTTCCTCACCAAAATATATTCTAGGATCTTTTAAATCTATATTCATGCTATTTTCTATAGGAATATCTTTTATTAGAAATTCAGGCTTTCCTGAGCTAGTAACAGCATTTACCTTATTCATTACTACCCCATATCCATGAGTATAAGTAAGATGCCTATTTTGCCATGTGCTGGCCTTATCCTTTAATGAATTAACATCTATTTCCCTAGTGGACATAAACACCTGAGTATTCTTTCCATTCACATTATATCTATCTACATCCATATCTTTAAAAGTATAATAATATTTTAAAACTTGTATTTGATTATAATATTCTAGTACTTGGTTTACTGAATTAATTTTTATATTTTCTATGGTTTCCTTATTACCCTTTAAATCTTCTGCAGTTAAATCATTTTTTATAGGAAAATCCTTTGAATCTACCTTATCTATATTAAATCCCTTTTTGGTATAATCCATATTATATTCTATATATTTTTTTTCTAAAGTCTTTTCATTAGATTTAACTACAAAGTTTTGTACAAATACCGCTGCTAAGTTCTCTCCTATTATTAAAAGGAAAATTAAAACTATGGATATAACTATAGGTTTAACTTTTGATAAAAGTAAGCTTACAAAAACAACTACAGATGTAACTATAGCTAAAACTGCTATTACTTTATAAAAATATAAGCTGACTTTAACATCTGTATAACTAGCTCCAAAAACTACCCCTCGTGGTGAATAAACTAGATTCCATGACTTTATCATATATCCCAATGAAAGAAGTAAAAGTATCAAAGCTGATACCACAGCTAGCTGCCTTCCAGCAAATTTTGTTATATCACTTTTAAAATTGCTAGTGAATATCTTGGTATTTCTTAAATTTCCTCCATTAATAATTTTATCCCTAGCATTTAGCACTACATATGTTATAAAAGTACCTATAACTAGTACAATGCATAAGGTCATTAATAAATTATAAATAGATTGTATTAATGGCAGCTTAAATACAAAAAATGATATGTCCTTATTAAACATAGGATCTTTTAAATTAAAATCCACGCTATTTTTATACTGAAGTATGGTATACCAATAGCTTTTTGATAAATTAAAAGATATTATAAATGAAATTACTAAGTCAAAAAATATAAATAACTTATTGTATTTTTTCGAATTTAAAGTATCGGTGCTTCCTTTCCACTTGTATATAGATTTTTTTAGGCTATTATAGTATATTAAAAGTGCAAAAAATACTAATAGAAACACAGGGAGCATTATTTTTAATACTGCCAATAACTTAGTGAAATATACACTTAAATACCCCACTTCTTTAAACCATTTTATATCCACTACAACATTTACCATACTGTTAAAAAATGCTAAAACTAATACAATAACGAATAATGGAATAATAACTTTGAAATTCTTTTTCAACTTATTTTTCCCCTTCCCCTTTTAAAAGTTTTCCAAGAAATTTATCTTTTGTTGTTATTGCTCCTACTGGACAAAGTTCTTGGCAACAAAAACATCTTATACACCTATTCATATTCCACACAGGAATGGTTTTTCCTTTTTTTTCTATAAATTTTATAACATTAGGTTTTTCTGGACATACTTCAGCACATCTTAGACAGGATATGCATTTGTCATAAATCAAAGCAGGATCCGGTGCTATCAAACTTTTTAAAAAATTATTTACCACAGGATTTTTAAAATAGAAATTTCCGCCCTTTCTACATAGTTTAAAATCCTTTTGCTTCATATTTTCAATTTTTTCCCCTAAAACCTCTATATCTTTAGGTAAAACTGCTCCCCACTTGCTATCATAAACCTCCTTCAAAACTGGAGTATCTAGTGGATTATCGTATCCTATTAATCTAACTGCTACAGAATCTACAGCACTAGGGCTTTTTCCCATTATAAGTGTATTCATTTTTTTAGCACTGCCGTTTTTAGGTCCATTACCTTCCATAGCTACAATGCCGTCTAATATGGCAAAATCAGTTCCTACTAAAGTATTTAAATCCAAAAGCATTTTGCAAAAATTTTCCGCATCTGGCATCCTGGTATGCCATTGAGCCTTCTTTGTACCTGTTATACATCCAAATTGATTTTTAATAGCACCAGTATAGTACGCCATAGCGTGAGTTTTTAATTTAGGTAGAGTTATAAGTACATCAGATTCATAAGCTACTTTAGCCACATTCCAAGACTTGCACAAAATAGAATTGTCCAATTTTACATGTATTTCATCTTTAAAGCTATTAAATTTAACATCATATCTTTCAGCCACTTCCATAAGACCACAAAGCTCTGCAGCCTTTCTAGAGTCTCCCACCCCCGGCGAATCACCAAATATTATGTTTGAAGAATAATCTCTAATTATCCTTATAACTGCTTCAAAAACCTTATAATTAGTTACTACAGGTGATTCTTTTCTTTCTATACTTAATAGATTAGGCTTTAATAAAACCTTACTATTGTAAGGTATAAGTGTCCTTAAAAAGTCATCCCCTCCTAATAACTCAAATCCCTCTCTGAGCTTTTTTTCTATGCTTTCCACTTTATACTCATCACATTTCAAAAGAGCTACTTTCTCCATAAATTCCTCCATTAAAACAGATTATTGATAATATCTTTATCTTACAATTATTTTTACTAATTTTTATGTTATACAGTTTAATTATTTTCATCACATTCTTTTAATATACTTAGCTCTAAATCATTAGATATATCATTATTATGATGATTTTTCACTAAAAATAAAATTCTATTCTTTTCACCCATTTTTTTTAAAATATTATATCCCTTTTCAGGATGATTATAATATATATCTACTTTTTTATTCTTTTCATACTTTTTTATTTTTCCTCTAGATATTTTATCTAAAATAACTAAAGCAGATTTATCAATTAAATTAAGGCTACATTCTATCTTCCCTATATCGTGTAATAAAGCTGCAACTATTAGTTCATCATTATAATTTATATTAAGTTCTTTGCAATGATTAACTAAATCTCTAGCTACATTTATACAGTGCTTTTGTTCATATACTTTTAGTTTTTCAAATAACTCTATTTGTTCTTTGTTTAAATATTTATATACAAACTCTCTATCATTCTCATCTATTTTATAATTAAAATATAAAAAAAATTGTTTTACCCTATTTACCATACTTTTCTCCTTTAATTAGAGTATTTGTAGAAAAACTTTTTATATAAACAGATTATAATATATGCCGTTGATATAATATATTTTTACTTTCTATTTTTAATTATACCAATAATATTAACTCTATTTCAAATTCTATTAGAAATTATATTTTTTTGCAAATAAAAAAAGCAACCTTTTTAGGTTGCTTTGGTGGAGAATAAGGGATTCGAACCCTTGACCCCCTGCGTGCAAGGCAGGTGCTCTCCCAGCTGAGCTAATCCCCCATATGGTGGACCTTCAGGGACTCGAACCCCGGACCTACCGGTTATGAGCCGGTTGCTCTAACCAACTGAGCTAAAGATCCATTAACCTGGCGACGACCTACTCTCCCACAGGGCTTCCCCTGCAGTACCATCGGCGCTTTGAAGCTTAACCGTCCTGTTCGGAATGGGAAGGGGTGTTACCTTCAAGCCGTAATCACCAGATAAATTAGTTTGCTCGCTTCTAGTTTGCTATTTATTAGCTACTAAGTGCTGAGTACATTTTGTATTATATCTTTTTTTCTTTTGCTTGTCAACAAATTTTTTAAGTTTTTTAAAAAATTTTATTGAACTAAGTGAAAGATTATTGTTCTTTCAAAATTGCACAGTGTGGAAGAATCTTTTAATTGTCAATTGTCAATTGTCAATTGTCAACTGTCAATTATCTTTTGATCAAGCCCTCGACTTATTAGTATCGGTCAGCTGAACACGTTACCATGCTTACACCTCCGACCTATCAACCTGGTAGTCTTCCAGGAGTCTTACTAGCTTACGCTATGGGAAATCTAATCTTGAGGTGGACTTCACGCTTAGATGCTTTCAGCGTTTATTCCTTCC
>NZ_CABDWS010000096.1 GCF_901447495.1 Haloimpatiens lingqiaonensis | reverse complement strand
GCATTTTTATTTTAAGCTTTAACTAAAAATAGATTATCCCAACCACTTTATATAATAAGTCTTTTATTATAAATCAGCGGGCTACGCCAAAATAAATTTTTAAGTACTCAACTTCTGATTTTTTACCTATTACTTAATTCTTACTTTCTCCACAAATTCTAATTTAAGAAATTCCATAGGAATTTCAACATTAATTGATATTTGACATTTGATATTTGATATTTGATATTTAATATTTGATATTTAATATTTCTAATTCCTATATTTTCGCTGGCTACCGCCAATAAAAGACTTTTTAAGCCCTTAAAAGAAAAGGTATAACCACTTAATTTAATGAATTAGTTATACCTTTTCCCACTATACCATTGCTTATATTCAATTAAAGATTTTCCGTAACGTAGTGGAGAAAAATCATCCTTTTATCTTGAAAAGACATTAAAATTGTGCTATTATGATATCAACATATGAACATATGAGCATATGTTGAAGTGTTAAAAATAAGTAGGGGGGTAAAAATATGGATAATAAAAATACTGAGATATGCAGTTGTTATAGTATACATGAGGATGCTTTAAAGCATGTTAAGAATGATTTGCCAAAGGAGGAAATATTATTTCAGTTAGCAGATTTCTTTAAAATATTTGGGGATTCTACAAGATTAAAAATTTTATATGCACTTTCAATAGAAGAAATGTGTGTGTGCGATATATCTAATTTACTTAATATGAGTCAATCTGCTATATCACATCAGTTAAAGACTTTAAGACAGAGCAAACTTGTTAAATTTAGAAGAGATGGAAAGGTAGTTTATTATTCTCTAGATGATGACCATATAAGAAGTGTGCTAAAACAGGGATTTGATCACGTTATGGAATAGATGAAGTATGAAGATAGGGGGGGAACTTATGGGCAAAGATAAGAAAGATAATTTAAATAAGCAATACATACTTAAGGGATTGGGCTGTGCAGGATGTGCTGCTAAAATAGAAAGAAAAGTAAATTCTTTAGAGGAAGTAGAAGAAGCAGTACTTAATTTTAGTAATTCAACATTAAATATATGCTTAAAAGAGGAAAATAAAATTAATTATGTAGAGGAAAAAGTAAAGGAAATAGTGAAAAATATTGAACCCCATGTGGTTGTTGAGAATAAAGAAAATCAAGAATTATCAAGAAAACAAAAAGATGATGTTCATGAGCACAATCATAGTCATGGACATAATCATTCTCATACTCATGCTCATATGGAAGAGGGAATAGATAAAAAAAATCTATTGATGATTGTGGCAGGAACATTAATATTTATACTTGTATCAATATTTAAGTTTTCTAAATATGTTCAAATAGCTATGTATTTACTTAGTTATGTACTTATAGGTGGGGATATAGCCTTAAGAGCCATTAGAAACCTTTTTAAAGGTGAATTGTTTGATGAAAACTTTTTAATGTTTATAGCTACTGTAGGAGCTTTTTCCATAGGTGAATATCCAGAAGCAGTTTTTGTAATGTTGTTTTACAAAGTTGGAGAAGCATTTCAGGATAGAGCTGTTAATAAGTCTAGAAAATCTATAGGGGAGCTTATGAATATTAGACCGGATAAGGCAAGAATAAAATTAGGAAATGAATATAAAGAAATATCTCCAGAAGAAGTGAAAATAGAAGATATTATATTAGTAAAACCAGGTGAAAAGATACCTTTAGATGGAGTAGTTTTAGATGGAGAGTCCATGGTAAATACCTCTAATTTAACAGGGGAGTCCTTGCCAAGAAATGTTCATGCTGGAGAAGAAGTTTTAAGTGGTTTTATAAATATGAATGGAGTATTGACTATAAAAGTTACTAAGAGATTTTCTGAATCAGCTGTGTCAAAAATATTAGACCTAGTAGAAAATGCAGGGGCTAAAAAGGCTCCAACAGAGCAGTTTATAACTAAATTTGCTAGATATTACACTCCTATAGTGGTATTTAGTGCCTTGGCTTTAGCGGTGATACCGCCAATAGTTGTTCCAACAGCAGAATTTTCACATTGGCTAAGAAGAGCCTTAATATTCCTTGTAGTATCTTGTCCATGTGCCTTGGTTATTTCTGTGCCACTTGGATTTTTTGCGGGTATAGGAAACTCATCAAAAAATGGAATATTAATAAAAGGTGGCAATTATTTAGAAGCTTTAAATAATGTAGAAACTTTAGTGTTTGATAAGACTGGAACTTTAACAGAAGGGGTATTTCAAGTTACGAAGGTAGTACCTAATGATAAAATAAGTGAAGAGGAATTAGTTAAATATATTGCTTATGCAGAAGCCTATTCTAATCATCCTATTGCCAATTCTATAAGAAAATACTATGGGAAAGAAATAGATAAAGGTTTAATTGATGGTTATGAAGAAATAGCTGGTAAAGGTATTAAAGTAGATGTAATGGGTAAAAGGGTGTTTGCTGGTAATGATAAGCTAATGAAATGGCAAGATATATTATTTAAAGAAGCAACAGATATAGGTACTGTAGTGTATGTAGCAGTAGATGGAGAATTTTTAGGACATGTGGTAATTTCAGATAAATTAAAAAATGACTCTATAAAAGCTTTAGTGAAGCTTAAAGAAATGGGTATAAAAAATACAATTATGCTTACAGGGGATAATAAGATTGTAGGAGAAAGTATAGGTAGGCAATTACATTTAGACAAAGTTTATAGTGAGCTTTTACCTGGGGACAAGGTTGAAATGTTTGAAAAAGAGCAAAGTAATCTTGGTGAAAATAAAAAAATTGCTTTTGTAGGGGATGGAGTAAATGATGCACCAGTTTTAACTAGGGCAGATATTGGTATAGCCATGGGTGCATTAGGATCCGATGCTGCTATTGAAGCAGCAGATATAGTTCTTATGACAGATGAGCCATGTAAATTAGTTACGGCAATGGACATAGCTAAGTTTACAAGGAAAGTAGTAGTACAGAATATAATTTTCGCTTTAGGCGTTAAGGCAGCTGTTTTATTACTTGGAGCCTTTGGTTTAGCAAATATGTGGGAAGCAGTTTTTGCAGATGTGGGAGTAGCGCTTATAGCTATATTTAATTCTATGAGAATTTTAAAATATAAACCTAAATAAATGGCAAAAATTAGAAATGGATTATTGAGTATAAATAAATAGATAGATAAATAGATAGATAAATAAATAGAGAGAACCTATTGTAAAGAGTATCTTAGAAATAAAATTTTTAAGATATTCTTTTTTTCTCTTGACTTACGAACGAGCGTTCGATACAATGGTATTAGCAAATAAGTTTTGCATTGGGGGGTATTAAAAATGGGTAAAGATAATTGTTTTGTTAAAATTTCCTATGACACAGTAGAAAAGGAAACAAACGTTAAACATTCTGATGCTAAGATAAACTGTTTAAATGACAAGGGTTTAAGCGGAAAATACTTAATTGGTGGGGGCGTATATAATAGAAATAGCGGGTGTTTTGTTTTTAAAGCAAAAGATGTAGAAGAAGCAAAAAAGTTAGCAAGCAATAATTCATTTATAAAGCAAAAGGCATATGAATACAAAAATTTATCTGTTACTATGTTTACATAGAAAGCTTTTACATATTCTGATGGAAGGAAACGTCCATCAGTTTTTTTTATGTAAATTGATCTAAAGTTTGCTTTCTTTGAAGAATAAATATAAATATGCAGAAATTTAAAAATAAATTCAGAAAAAATGTTAATAATTTCAAAATTATATGGTATATTAAAAGTATAATCATTTTACATTGGGGAAGTGTTTTTATGGAAGTTATAAATAATAGATATAGGGTTTTAAAATTTATAAAGCAAAATAAGGTAGCTTCTTCATATTTAGTTCAGGATTTAACTCTTCAAAAAAAGGTTATGTTAAATATAATTAATTATGAAAGAGTTCCTAAATCATTAATTCATTATTATATAGAAGAGTTTATAGTATGGACGAATATTGATTCTTCTAGAATAAATAAAGTTTATGATTTTGGTATTATAAATCTGATTGATAATAAAAAATTGGGGGATATAAAGTATTTTTTTACTAATGATTATTATGATGATAACAAAAATTTTAGGACATATATAAATGCTAAGTCTAATGAAAAGCAAATATTAGACTTATTTATTAAATTGTGTCAAGGAATAGATTACATGCATTTGCAAGGGTTCACCTATGGAAATTTGAATTTTAATAATATATGTATAATAGATGAGCACCAGGTGCAAGATGTAAGACTTAAGGATATTCCAACTTTAAAATTAGAAGAGAATAATCATGCTGGTAATCATTACAGTATAAAAAATAAAAAAGAAGAGAATAGCAGTAATAAAAATATAAAAGGTGATATAGAAGCTTTAGGAAAAATGTTGTTTTATTTATGTATAGAAGGATGCGAGCCTTTTTCAACTAGTATTTTTGGAAAAGAAGGTATAGAAGTAAAAAAAGATTTATCAAAGTTTTTTTTGGATAAAATTCAGATAATAATAAGAAAAGCCACCTCAGATAAATGTGAATATGATTCTGTAAGGGATATGGTTAAAGACATAAATCATATGTTAAATTTAAAATATAAGCTTGATGAAATAGGTGATGTAAAGAATTTAAATTTAAACACCAAATTAATTGGTAGAAATGAAGAAGTAAATTTAGTACTAAAACAATATGGACAAATATTGCCAGATGATTCTAAGGACAGGCTATTATTGATACATGGTGATACAGGAATAGGCAAAACCAAATTTTTAAACAGCGTAAAAAATCTACTTACGTATAATAAAGCTAATGTATTTTATAGTTTTTCAACAAATAACATGGAAAATGAGCCTATTAAAGATATATTAAGACAAATGGTAGATGAATGTGAGCATGAGGTTTTTGAAAAATATGAAAAGGATTTGGTAAATTTTATATCCGGAATTCATTGCAATAAAAATATGGTACATGATGAGCTTTCAAACATTCCAAAGGAAAGGTTAAAGCTTTTAAATAGGATTAATGGATTTATAAATGATTTTACCAAATATAAACCTATAGTGATAGTTATAGATGACATTCATCTAGCAGATGATTTTTCTATTGAAATTTTGGATTACTTATGCAAAAGGCAAATTAAAAATAAAAGCATGTTAATAATATTATCATATTGTGATGGTAGACATGTGGTAAATAAAAATACTCTTCAGTTTATAGAAAATATAAAATTTAAAGAAAATGCTACCAACATTCTTTTAAATGGATTAGATGAAGAAAAAACAGGAGAAATGTTAAAAAGTATTCTAGGTATGCATGATGTGCCTAAGAAATTTTCCAGTTTAATTTATGGCAAGAGCTATGGAAATCCTCTATTTATAGAGGAAGTAATTAAGAATTTTTATTACAGTAAAATAATATATGTGGATAAAGAATCAGGTTATTGGAGTACGGATTATAATTACAGTGATATCCCTATTCCTTCAGATATAAATCAAATATTAATAAATCAAGTTCAAGACTTGGATCATATGAGTTATGATATTTTATCAATAACATCTACATTTTTAAATCCCATATCTATAGAAACTATAATTTTTATGAGTAAATATAAAAAGCAAGAGGTTGAAAAGAGAATAGACATTATTTTAGATAAAGGTATTTTATGCAAGAAAATAGGAGATCAGGGTTTTGTATATGATTTTTATAATAAGTTATTTAAGGATTTGGTGTATGGAAGAATAGTGGTGGATGAGCAACAGAATAAGCATAGATTAGCAGCAGAATTTTTAGAGAAGCAGTACATGAATGGTTATGAAAATTATATAGAAGAACTTATATATCACCTTCAAAAATCTAATCAAAAGGAAAAAGTAATAAATTATAGTCTTCAAAATTCTAATAAAATGAAGAAGTATAATAATTATGTGGAAGCCATAAAAAATTTAAAGAATGCAATGAATGCGCTAGATGAGAATAACTGGAGTTTAAAGGGATTAGAAATAATAATGGAGATAGCTCAGTTATATGAGCACATAGGTGAATTTAATGAAGCTATAAAATATTTTAACAAGTTGCAGGAAAAAAGTAAAAAATTAGGTATTTTAAAATATCAAAGATATAGTTTAAACAGAAAAGCTGCCATATACTTAGACAAAAACGAAATAAGTCTTGTGGAAAAATGCGTTAATGAGGCAACAGAAATAGCTAATAAGTATGAAGACTTAGAAAACTACTTAGATTATAGATTAATGCAAGCTAGATTGTATAATATGCAAGGAAAATATATTCAGGCTAGAGATATATGCGTAAAATCTATAGAAATTTGTACAGATGAGTATAAAGTATATAAAGGATTTTTCTATAACATGATATCATATGTGTATATAATAAATAATAATCCAGCAAAGGCAGAGGAAGCTTTAAATAATAGTATGGACATATTGAAAAAAGAAAATAATCCAGAAGGGTTGGTAAGAGCTCTTAACAATATGGGAGTTATATATGGAGATTTCTATCAGGATACTGAAAAGGCCTCTGAATTTTATATTAAAATTATAGAGATATGTAAAAAAAATAATTTAATAGTTAGTGAAATAATAGCAATTAATAATCTAGGAGAGGGATATTTTTATCAAAATGATTATTATTTAGCCCTAAATTATTTCAAAGAAGTTGAAGAAAAATCAAAGAAGCATGCTTTAGAAGCTAGTTTATTTTACTCTTATGTGTTTCTAAGTAAGATAAATATAAAAATAGGAGACTATCAAAAGGCTTATGAATATTATACTTTAGCAAAGAGAGAGCTGGACAATTATAGCATAAATGATAGAGATATTTTGGAATACTATAGCGCTTGTGGAGAGTTAAATTTAGAATTTGGGGACTTAGAAGAAGCAGAAAAATTCATAAAAAAAATATTAAAGTTTAGCGATAAAGATGAACAGTTGATTCAGGTCAATAGTGAATTTTTATTGAAATATATAGAGTTAGTTAGAAGTGAATATGAGGATATTAAAAAAATATTGAAAGATATAAACGATATGTTGCCTAAGGCTAATAACATAAATATAAGAATTGAATGGCTATGTAAAGTAGCAGGGCATTTGTATGACAGAGAATTGTATGATGAAGGAAAAGCTGTACTAGAGGATATTCAAAAGCTTGCAGAAGATAGGGAAATAAATTATTTGAATTTGTATGTGAATTATTTAGAGGCAGTGTATAGTAAAAATAATTGTTTAAAATCCTTAAATGCTGCTCTAGATTTTGCTAAAAAACAAAATAATAAAAAGTTAGAGAGTAAAATTTGCAGTGATATAGGAAATTATTATTTTAGTAAAGGCGACTATTTTAATGCATTTGTGTATTATTTTGAGTGTTGTGAAGTATTTATGAACATAATAAAGCAGTTGCCTGAGAAGTATAGAAAGACCTTTGTTAATTTTTATAATATAAGAGAAACTATAAATAGATTAAAACACATAAAGGAATATTATTATGGAAGTAATAAAACTTTAAAAAATTTCAATAAAGAAAAAGTAGAGATAGAAGAAATATATGGACTACTAAATTTTATAAATTATAAGGATATTATGGAAAATAAGTATTTTGTAAAGTCAGTTAAAAATTTCTACAGTTCCTTATATTATAATGAAGTCCATGATATAAAGGCGGTACTGAATAATTTAACCTCTAATGAAATTAATAATTTAAAATTAATATTGCAATATATGCTTTATGTTACCATGGGAACTCATGGCTATATAATACAAGAAAAAAATAATGGATTTGAAAGTTTAGTGCATGGTAGCAATGATAAAAATTTAACAGAAGAAGATATAAATATATTAAATTTATGCAAGTCAAATAAGGATACTGTATTGATTTCTAATATAGATAAGTATATGGATAATACAGTTAAGGGGTTAAAAAATATAAAAGCTTGTATATGCATTCCTGTAACTACTAAGATGGATAATGGCAGAAATTTTGATGATTTGGGTAATGAAGCATATGATAATAATATTGTTGCCTATGTTTATCTGAATTCCGATAGAGCATTAAATAATTTTAATACTAAATCACTAAAAAAATGTATTCAGCTAAATAGTTTAATAGGGTTAATTATAGAAAAGTATAAATTGAAAAAAATAGCTGCATATGACAAGTTAACTTCAACCTTAACAAGAAAATATTTAGAAGAAGAGATAGAGAAAAATTTAGATATGGCAGCAGAAAATAAAGGTATATTTTCTATGCTTATGTTTGATTTAGATCACTTTAAAAACATAAATGATAAGTATGGACATCAAACAGGAGATGAGGTATTAAAACAGGTTTGCAGCATAGTAAAAAACAATATAAGAAGTACTGATATATGTGGTAGATATGGCGGTGAAGAGTTTATTATTTTACTTAAGAATATTAATTTAGAATATGCTAAGAAGGTTGCTGAAAAATTAAGAATAAAAATTGAAGAAGCCCACATATTGGGGGATAAGGAAAAGGTTACTGTGAGCATGGGTATAGTTGCATATCCAGAGCACGGGCAATGGAAACAGCAATTGATAGAAAAGGTGGATCAGGCTCTTTATATTGCAAAAGAAAAAGGAAGAAATCAATGCGTAGTTTGGCAGGAGGATATAGCAAATAAGGTTAAAGTTACTAATAAGCTTACAGGGATAATAACGGGTAATGAAGTTCAAAACAATAGAAATGTGTTAGTTATGGTGGAGCTTATAGAGTTGCTAAATGAAAACTTAAGTCTAGAAGGAAAAATATATAGAAGCCTTGGCAGAATAATTGAAATAACAGAGTCTCAGTATGGAACTTTGATAAGGGTAGAGGATGATAAGGTAACGAAAGGCTTTTCAAGGAAGGCTTTTGAGGAACAGTGGATTAACAATGTTCAGTTAAATAATGATATGATAAAGTCAGTAATAAAAAAGAAACATGGTGTGTATAACATTGATTGGGATAATGTTATACAAAAGGATACTATAACAGGCTCACCAGATTGGCATTCTGTGATGGTAGTACCTCTTATTAAAAACGATAAAATTAATGGGATTCTATATTTATCAGCATCTGTAAGAGCTAAAGAATTTGGCTTTGAGGATTTTAATTTTGTGGATACTTTGGCCAAAATAATAAGTAATATGATTTAAAATAAGTTGAATAATTACAAATTGCACATTGCAAAAAAACAATGCAATATGCAATTTTTTTTTCTTAAAATATAAAAATATGAAAATAAATAATTAATTATTTCACAAGTTTTTTAAACTAAAATAGTTCATAAGAGTTCTATTAGTAATTTCTATGATAAAGATTAGCATTAATAAGCATTTAAGCAAAAAAACATGTAAATATTAAAA
>NZ_CABDWS010000095.1 GCF_901447495.1 Haloimpatiens lingqiaonensis | reverse complement strand
ATGGTTACCATATAACTTTTCGAACGGCTTCGCATAAAAAGATTATTATCCCTTTCTTTTTCTAACTTAAAGATTTTCTGAATAAAATGAAGAAAATCCACATTAATTGATATTTGATATTTGATATTTGATATCTGATATTTATATATTTAGCCTGGCTATCGCCAATAAAAGATTTAAGTTAATTCCAAAAATAGCTAACATAATTTCACAACGTGAAATTATGTTAGCTATTTTTTACATTCTAAAATTTTTCGTAATGCAATGAAGAAAAATTATCCTTCTCTAGCCCTCTGGTCCTCTAGCACACTAGCACACTAATTTTAGCCCTCTAGCACACTGGCACACTAGCCCACTGAAAATTGTGACAACGTCATAATTTTCTTATAAGGTTTTGCCAATGGATTTTTTAGGGCAGGAATAAACACATTTACTGCATTGGATGCAGTCCTTGTGAGTAATAGCATCATCTTTAAATTCATAAGGTGCTATGCCCATAGGACAATTACGCTCACATATTTTGCAGGAAACGCAAGAGTTATTTACTTTAAGTAAAGCAGGGGTATTTTTCTTATTTTTGAAAAATGATATTAATGCAGCTATGCTGCCCATAGGACAGAAATTACACCAAGTTCTATGGTTATAAAATAAGGATAAAATAATACCAATTAAAGTAGTAACTGCTATAAGCCTATAAAATATAAAGCCCATTGCATATAGATTACCCCAATTTTTTATCATTCCTAAGGTGAACATAGTGAGCATTATAACAGTAACAATTAACCTGAAAAATGTGGATTTAAGAAATTTAGGTACTTTTCTTTTATTGCTAAATTTAGATACTACATTATCGTAAAAGCTTCCTCTAGGGCAAATGTTTCCACACCAGAATCTTCCCTTAAATAAAGATAGTACTATGGGTCCCACCATGCATAGTATTGCAATTAATCCTATTCTAAAATCAAAGAATCCAAGGATCATAAAGGTTATTAAAATTATATAAGAATATTTTTTCCAAACTAAAGATAAATTTTTCATAATATACACCTCCCAAAATATACCCTACTGGGGTATCTAAAAAATATTATATTTTATATTTATTATTGTGTCAATATAAACTTATTCAGATAGGGGGAAATTTATAATTGAAAAAAATTTGTTAACATATAATAAAAAAACTTGACTGTAAGTATTAAAAATATTAATATATTTCGTATGCGAAATATATTAATGCGAATAATTTTAATGCGAAATATAAATAAATGCTCTTAACTTAAAATTTAGTATGTAAAATAGGAAGTTGTAGAGTAGGAAAGAGTGAAAGGTAAGAAGTAAGGTAAGAAGTATGTATAGCTGTGAAAGTTGAATTATTAAAAATATACATAAGAAATTATTCGCATTAGGGGATTTATAATACTTTGAACGATATAGAGAGGAGGATATTATTTTATGAATGATGCAAATAAATCAATGGAGATAGTTAGAATGCTGAAGCAAGTTATGGATTCCATAAAGCAAAGTGTGAGAAAAGAATTTGAGGATATGAATTTAACGGCACCACAGGGAATGATTATAGGTATGCTATCTCATGAAGGGAAAATGAAAATAAGTGATTTAAGTAAACGCATAGGTCTTTCAAATAGCACTATTTCAGGTATAGTAGATAGATTAGAAAAGCAAGGTTTTGTAGAAAGAATTAGAAGTGAAAAGGATAGAAGAGTTGTTTATGTAGATGTAAACTCTGAGTTTAGAAAAAATTCAAAGGATCGCTTTTGTCAAATACAAAGAAAAATGGAAACAGTAATAAGCAAAACATCTGATGAAGAAGCAGATAAAATACTTGAGGGTTTATCTATACTAAAGGAAGTAGTGGATAGGGAGAATTTTTAAATTAAATATAACATTAGGAAAGGGGTAGAAATTGCAATGTACAAATTAGCTAAATATTTAAAACCATTTGTGTCATCAATACTTATTGCTATAGTTCTTCTTTTTATTCAAGCTATGACGGATTTAGCATTGCCTGATTACATGTCCAATATAGTTAATACGGGTATTCAGCAGGGTGGTATTGAAGATGCTGTACCAAAGGCCATAAGAAAGAATCAGATGGAAAAGCTTACTATATTTATGAGCGAAGAAGATAAGGAAAAGGTATTAAATCAATATACTTTAGTAGATAAAAAAGATACTGATTATGAAAAGTATGTAGAGGATTATCCAATCCTTAAAAAAGAAGCTATATATGTATTAAAAGATAGTGATAAGTCAAAGGTAGAAGAATTAAATTTAATAATGGGAAAATCATTTCTAGCAGTTGCAGGTGTTGATAATATGAAATCTAGTGCGAAGAATGGCCTAATAGATATAAACGGCAAAAAAGTTCCTGCCAGCACTGATTTATTCATGTTATTTAAAAATTTGCCAGAGGACGAGCGTTTAAAAATAAATGATGATATGAATAAGAAATTTGCTGCTCTAGGAGATAACATGATAATTCAAGCTGCAGCAAATTCTGTAAAAGGTGAGTATAAAGCACTGGGAGTAGATACAGACAAAATACAAAGTAGGTATATTGGTAGAACAGGGATTAAGATGCTTTTAATATCCTTGCTAAGTGCAGTATGCATAGTTATGGTAGGATTCTTTGCATCAAGAATAGCAGCAGGATTAGCTAGGAACTTGCGTAAAGATGTATTTAAAAAGGTTGAAGGTTTTTCTAATGCAGAGTTAGATAAATTTTCTACTGCATCACTTATAACAAGAACTACCAATGATATTAATCAAATACAAATGCTTATTGTAATAATGATAAGGATGATATTTTATGCACCTATCATAGGGGTAGGGGGTATAATTAAAGCTATTGCTAAGAGTACATCTATGTCATGGATTATAGCGGTGGCAGTAATTACACTTTTAGGTTTAATACTTATAGTATTTTCAGTATCTTTACCAAAATTTAAAATTGTACAAAAGCTTGTGGATAGGCTTAACCTAGTTACCCGTGAAAATCTTTCAGGAATGATGGTTATAAGAGCATTTAATACACAGAAATTTGAAGAAAAAAGGTTCGATAAAGCTAACAAAGACCTAACAAAGACTAATTTATTTGTTAACCGTATAATGGCAGTTATGTTTCCAAGCATGATGCTTATAATGAATGGTGTAACTCTATTAATAGTTTGGGTAGGGGCACATCATATTGCCCAGTCAAGTATGCAAGTGGGAGACATGATGGCCTTCATGCAATATGCTATGCAAATAATTTTTGCATTCCTTATGATGTCATTTATGTTTATTATGATACCAAGGGCGTCTGTATCAGCACAACGTATTTCAGAAGTCTTAGAGGTAGAGCCAACTATTATAGACCCAGAGGAGAGCAAAAGTTTTAATGAGGAATTAAAGGGTGTAGTGGAATTTAAAAATGTGTCCTTTAAATATCCTGGTGCAGAGGAGAATATGCTTAAAAACATAAGTTTTAAAGCTTTGCCAGGAGAAACCACAGCCTTTATAGGAGCTACTGGTTCAGGTAAAACTACATTGATTAATTTAATACTTCGCTTTTATGATGCCACTGAGGGTGAAGTAATTATAGATGGAGTAAATGTTAAAGAGGTTAATCAACATAAACTTAGGGATAAAATTGGTTATGTGCCACAAAAAAGTTCATTATTTAGTGGAGATATTGAATCAAACTTAAGATATGCTAATGAAAATGCCTCAGAAGAGGATTTAAATAGAGCTATAGAAATTGCTCAAGCTAAAGGATTTGTAGAGGAAAAAGGTCAGGGACTTTCACTGGAAATTTCTCAAGGTGGAACCAATGTTTCTGGAGGGCAAAAACAAAGGTTGTCCATAGCTCGTGCTATTGTAAAGAATCCTGAAATTTCTATATTTGATGATAGTTTTTCTGCTCTTGATTTTAAAACAGATTTAGAATTAAGAAAGGCTTTAAAAGAAAAAACTGGTGAAAGTACAGTATTGATAGTAGCACAACGTATAGCTACAATAAAAAATGCTGAAAAGATAATAGTTTTGGATGAGGGAAGAATAGTAGGAATGGGCACTCATAAGGAGCTTATGGAAAATTGTGAAACTTACAAAGAAATTGCTTTATCACAGCTTTCAAAGGAGGAATTGGCATGAGCAGAGACAAAAGTAGACTAAAAGAAATGCATAATCGCCGTCCACCTAAGCGTATGGGACATGGTCCTGGTGCAATGCTGCAAGGTGGAGAAAAAGCAAGAGACTTTAAAGGAACTATGAAGAAATTAATTAAGTATTTAAGTGCCTATAAATTTTCAATAATAACTGTATTAATATTTGCCATAGGTAGCTCAGCCTTTTCTATAGTTGGACCTAAGGTTTTGGGAAAGGTTACTACAAAGATTTTTGAAGGTATTATGGCAAAAATTTCAGGTACAGGCAATATAGATTTTGATTATATAGAAAAAATAATAATTATACTAATAGGTTTATACTTATTAAGTGCAGCGCTTAGTTATGTTCAAGGATGGATAATGACTAATGTGGCAATGAAGGTAAGCTATAATTTTAGAAAGGAAATTTCCGAGAAAATTAATAGAATGCCTCTTAAGTATTTTGATAATACCAATCAAGGAGAGGTACTATCTCGTGTTACCAATGATGTAGATACTTTAAGTCAAACTCTTAATCAAAGTTTAACACAAATTATAACATCTGTAACCACTGTTCTTGGTGTGTTAATTATGATGTTTAGTATAAGTTGGCAAATGAGTTTGGTGGCTATTGGAATAATTCCAGTGTCTATGATTATTATAATGATCATTGTTAAGAATTCTCAAAAATTCTTTAAACAGCAGCAGGACTATTTAGGAAATGTAAATGGCCACGTGGAAGAAATGTATGGTGGACACATAGTAATGAAGGCGTTTAATGGTGAGAAGAGAAGTATTGAGCAGTTTAATAAGTTAAATGATAAGCTTTATGGAGCAGCATGGAAATCTCAATTTTTAACTAGTATTATGATGCCTCTTATGAATTTTGTAGGAAATTTGGGTTATGTGGCAGTGAGCATATTGGGTGGATATCTTGTAGTTAAGAGAACTATAGAAGTGGGAGATATTCAGGCATTTATTCAATATGTACGTCAATTTACGCAGCCTATTGCTCAAATTGCGAATATATCTAATATACTTCAGCAAACAGCAGCTTCTGCAGAGCGTGTATTTGAATTTTTAGATGAAGAAGAGGAAGTGCCAGAAGCTAAAAATCCTGTAAAGCTTAATGAAGTTCAAGGGCATGTGGAATTTAAGAATGTTCATTTTGGATACAATCCTGAAAAAACTATAATTAATGACTTTTCGGCTAATATAAAACCAGGACAAAAGGTTGCTATAGTTGGACCTACTGGTGCTGGTAAAACTACTATGGTAAAACTTTTAATGCGTTTTTATGATGTGAATCAAGGAGCAATATTGGTAGATGGTTATGACATAAGAGATTTTACTCGTAATGATTTGCGTTCTATGTTTGGCATGGTTTTACAAGACACTTGGCTATATAATGGCAGTATTATGGAGAATATAAGATACGGAAGAGTAGATGCTACAGATGAGGAAGTAGTTGAAGCTGCCAAATCAGCTCGTGTAGACAGCTTTGTTCATGCCTTACCAGATGGATACAATATGGTGCTTAATGAGGAAGCATCTAATATATCTCAAGGTCAAAAACAGTTAATAACTATTGCAAGAGCGATACTTGCAAAGCCTAAAATTCTTATTTTAGATGAAGCCACTAGCTCCATTGATACTCGTACAGAGGTACAGATTAAATTGGCTATGGATGCACTGGCAAAGGACTGCACTAGCTTCATAATAGCTCATCGTTTATCAACCATAAGAGATGCAGATTTAATTTTGGTTATGAACAATGGTGACATCGTAGAACAGGGAAATCACAATGAGCTCCTTGTAAAAGACGGATTCTACGCTAAATTATATAAGAGTCAGTTTGAAGCTTCATAAACTGAACTTTTAACATAGAATGTACACAGAAAAATGAATATGAAGTAAATAATATACCCCAGTTTCAAAAATGGAATTTCAGTATTTTTGAAACTGGGGTGTTTAAAATGTGCAAAAATTTTACCTATATGTGTTTTATTTTGTTCATTATTTATTAATGAAGTGTTAAATAATTTATAATGATATTTGTAAACGATGTTACTAATATATAAAGAAAAATGATTGGGAGGATTAATATGATTAAGAAAAGATTATTAGCTTTGACTTTAGGCATGATTATGCTTGGAAGCACTCTTGTGGGTTGTGGAAAAAGCGAAACAGCTAAAAAAGGCGATAAACAGTTATCATTGACAATATATGCAGGACTTATGGAAGATCACGCAAATGCTGTGGCAAAAGAATTTGAAAAAGAATCTGGTGTTAAAACTACAGTTATAAGATTAAGTGGTGGAGAAGCATTAAAGAGAATAGATGCTGAAAAACAAAATCCTAAAGCTTCAGTTTGGTACGGTGGTCCAGCAGATACATTTGTAGCTGCTAAGGAACAAGGATTATTAGAAAAATATGAATCACCTACAGCAAAAGAAATACCAGATCAATTTAAGGATAAAGATGGATATTGGACAGGAATATACAACGGATACTTAGGATTTGTTTGTAACTCTAAATTATTAAAAGAGAAAAATGCTCAAGTTCCAAAGTCTTGGGAAGATTTATTAAAACCTGAATATAAGGGACAAATAGTTGTAGCTAACCCAGCCTCATCAGGTACAGCTTATGCTATGATTGCAACTTTAGTTCAATTAATGGGCGAAGAGAAAGCTATGGACTATGCTAAAAAATTAGATGGACAAATAAGACAATATCCTAAAACTGGATCTGCTCCAGCTCAAATGGCAGGAACAGGAGAAGCTATGGTTGGTATTTGTTTCTTACACGATGGAATTAAATATCAAAAGCAAGGATATTCTGATATAGTTCTATCAGCTCCTTCAGAGGGTACTGGTTATGAAGTAGGTGCTGTATCTATATTAAAAAATGCTCCAGATATGGAAGCTGCTAAGAAGTTTGTAGATTGGTGCTTAAAGAAAGAAGTACAAGAAATGGGACAAAACTATGGTTCATTCCAATTCTTAACAAATAAAAATGCTCAACCACCTAAAGAAGCTGAACAATTAAAAGATACTAAATTGATTGATTATGATATGGAGTTTGCAGGAAAGAATAGAAAGAAATTAGTAGACGAATGGCATAAATTAACAAATAAATAGTATTTAAAATAGAACAAAATTAGAACAATAATAAAAAACTCGTTGGTAGCTGCATGTTATGATACTGACGAGTTATTTATTAACTTAACTTTGAAACAGGATTTGTCCGATGACTACCTGCCGTAACACTCCCCCTTCTAACAAAGTGGGAGATAACGGCAGCTACGTCCCTGGATAACGATCTCTAACCTTCAGTTGGAGTAAAAACTCCATCTGAAGCTAAGAGCTCTGTTTATTCAGTTATTAAGAAATGGTTATATACAGGAAAGGAGAATGTTGAATGGCATTCAATAAGTATAGGAATAAAATGAAAAGCGATGTAACGGATATGAAAAAAATATGGAGAGATCCAATGCTTCTAGTTACAATAATTTTTGTAATAGCAATATTATTAATATTTATTTTATATCCATTATTTGCAGTACTTAAAGAGAGCTTCATTGGCAAAGATGGTTTTACACTAAGTGCATATTCTGAAACTATTAAAAGTATTGATTTTAGAAATACATTAAAAAACACATTGATGTTAGGATTTATTGTTGGAGGATTATCTACTTTAATTGGATTTATATTTGCATATGCAGATTCTTATATAAAAACAAGATTTAAGAAACTATTTAATATTGTATCTATACTTCCTATTATTTCACCACCCTTTGTACTCGCATTATCAGCAATTATGCTTTTTGGACAAAGAGGATTTATAACTCATAAATTACTTCATATTTCAGATGCAAATATATATGGATTAAAAGGTTTAGTTATTGTACAGACTATGACATTTTTTCCAGTGGCATATCTTTTATTAACAGGACTTTTAAAACATATAGACCCTTCATTAGAAGAGGCAGCAAGAAATATGGGAGCTTCAAGATGGAAAACTTTTACTACAGTTACATTGCCTCTTATGGCACCAGGACTTGCTAATGCATTTTTATTAACATTTATAGAAACAGTAGCAGATTTCTCAAACCCAATGGTTATTGGTGGAAACTTTTCAACACTAGCAACACAAATATATTTGCAGGCCATAGGTAACTATGATATGCAAGGTGGAGCCACTATAGCAGTTATTTTATTGGTTCTTACTATATTATTATTCGTTGTTGAAAAATATTGGATAGAGAGAAAATCATATATAACAGTTACAGGAAAAGCTTCAAGAGGAAGAGATTTAATTGATGAAAAGAAAATAGTGTATCCTATAGATGCATTTTGTTTAATTGTAACTATTTTTGTATTAGTATTTTACGGACTAATACCTTTAGGCGGATTATTTAATATATGGGGAATGGACTATAAATTAACACTTAAACATTTTAAATATGTTTTTGAACTTGGAATTAAACCATTAATAGATACTACATTCCTTTCGGCTATTGCAACACCTATTACAGGGGTACTTGCTATGATTGTTGCATTCTTAATTGTTAGAAAGAAATTCTATGGACGTGGTTTTGTTGAATTTTCATCTTTATTAGCAATGGCGGTGCCAGGAACTGTTATAGGTATAGGTTACGTTTTAGCTTACAATACTAAGCCATTATTATTAACTGGTACTGCAACAATAATAATAATAGCCTTTGTTATGAGAAGTTTGCCAGTGGGTGTAAGATCAGGAGTAGCAGCTCTTCAACAAATAGATCCTGCTATAGAAGAGGCAGCGTCAGATTTAGGGGCAGATACAACTAAGGTATTTACTTCTGTAACATTGCCACTTATAAAGCCAGCATTTTTCTCAGGACTTGTTTATAGTTTTGTAAGAAGTATGACTGCGGTAAGTGCAGTAATATTCTTAGTTTCAGCAAGATATAGCCTGCTTACTGTAAATATACTTTCACAGGTGGACGCAGGTAGATTTGGTGTGGCAGCGGCATACTCTACTTTACTTATTATAATTGTATATATTGCTGTTTCTATAATGTATTTTGCACTAAGTAAAATGGGAGTAAGCAAGGATCAGATATAAGCAATTTGGTAATATGTCAAGAACAAAATAAAAGAAAAATGAAATGATTTCTTTAAAAAAGGGTAACCTTAACAAGCATACAGTCCAATAAGAATGTATGTTTGTATAATTATGAAATTTAAT
>NZ_CABDWS010000094.1 GCF_901447495.1 Haloimpatiens lingqiaonensis | reverse complement strand
TATGGCGTATAGATGTATTTGAACTTAAGTATATTAGTCCATTATCATATTCAGCCTTTCCATCATATTTTGCTTGAATTTCTTCAAATTCCTCTTCTGTATAAAGATGAACATAATCAATATTCATATTTTAGGCAACCTCCTTATCATACAAAACACTAACTAATATATTATTTACAATTATACACTATATAATGTAAATATACCTAATCAATTTAATTGTTAGGGAATGCCTGTTATGAGTATGAAGGGGTTTTGAAATAGATTGAATTATTGGCAAAATTTACACCTCTGGGGTAGTGCCAGAAAAAAGTTGGAGTGAAACGGGAGACTTTTTCTGGCTGCTAAACCTTTCTTGTGATATTATAGTCCTAAGATTATAAAAATCATTTTTAGGATATATTATTTCAACTACAGGCTTTTTCATATATGGTAAAAGAAAAATTCTATAATTCATTATATTAGCAGCAATATCAACTCTACTTACATTTTTTCTATATCTAAAAGAGCAAGTCTCTCTTATATTCTTTGGTATATTAGCCTTTATCAAATTATAAATCTCAATTATTTTTTCTCTAATGTTTTTCATACCACATTCATTAATAACAAAATTCAAAGCTTCATCTTCCGAAATGCTATTATCAACTTTTTTAATATTAAAATTAACTTTTTTATACAGATGACTTCTTTTATTCTCTATTATTTGGTTATTTATTTTACTAATTTCATCCTTTATTTTATGGTTTCGGTTTTTACATGTCTCTAAAACATTTATTTCCTCTCGTATTGAAGCTATTAACTCCTCATTAACTACACCAGCATTATTCCATAAATTATTTATATCCTGCATAATATCTTTTAAATCCCCTTCAACCAACACTCCATATTCTAAATTATTATACATGCCATTTTGAGTAAAGTTTGCTGATGTAACTATGGCCTTTTCTCCGTCAATAACATAGATTTTGGCATGAAGATTAGAATAATACCTTATTTGGATATTAGTTTTTTTAATTAACTTATTTAATATATTTATATCTGAAGAATTATTTATAAAATCCTCCAATGAAAGTCTTGTTAAAATTTTTATTTTTATTCCATCTAAAGTATCTAGTATATTTATTAATTGATTCATAGCTATGTATGGTACTATAATTATAATTTCATCTTTTGCACCAACTATTATTTGTTTTAGCTGTTCCCCTATACAATTAGATTTTTTATGATTATATAAAAATTTTAAATTCATTATAAAATCCCCAATCATAGATTATTACAATTTTTCAAAGTAACTATAACCTTATAAAACCTTATAATTAATCGCTTCATTGTATAAAAATAGGTTCTATTTAACTTCCTTTTATATGACATTACTAACTCTACAGTACTACAATATCCTCAATACCTTTATTCTTAATCTTTTTAGTTCCATTGCCTTGCTGCAAATATATCATGCCTTCTCCAGCATCATCATCTTCAGATATTAATGTAATCTTTCCCTTATACTTTCTACTTTTTAATGTAATTTGAATATCATCCAAAGGCTTTAAATTTAATTTCTTTAAACACCATTTAAATTCACTATAATCCATAATATATCTCCTTAAAAATTTTTATTAAACTTAACTAATTATTATTTAGCAGAAAATTTATCTATACTATTTGTTCTTATCAATCATATGTTCCTAATTTATGTAACATTTCCTAAGGTACTTCCTGAAAGAGGTTGTAATGAAGCAAAAAACTTTTTGTAGTTCCTTAAATTCGCTCACAGGACAACCCCCATATCAATACATATTTATAATTCTATTTCATTAAGAACATCCTTAAGCTTTTTCAATTCTTCAACAGTCAAAGTAACACCTTTACCCATTTTATTATGTTCAGAATCCCAATCTCTTAAATCATATTTTGGCTCTCTTCCACTCCAAGAGATTAGGTTTAATTCTTTTGTCCATCCTTTTGATGATTCTGAAAGTTGTCCTATTTTTTCTATTATTTCATATTTAATATCTGCCATTTAAAATTCCACCTCTATTATCTTTATTTCACCTTTGGATAAATTTAGAATTTCATATATAATGTTATCTATTTGACATTGTAATTCTGTAATATCATCTTCACTACTCAATATTTTATCTACTATTCTTACAATATTATCTTTATATATTTTGTCACAATCAATAATTGGCAATTCTAACAATGGTTGTCCATACAACTCAAGCAAATCACCTTTAAGTTTGCCTTTATATTTTAGCCATAAATAATACACCTTTGAATTCAATAGTGCAAGTATATACTTAGTAGGAAATTGCTCTCGAAAGCTTTCTCTTACAACAGTAATCATAATATCTGATTGTTCAAAATACTTATTTATCTCCAATCCAAAAATATTACTCTTTGCTCTCCTTGAGTTTACTATTTTTTCTTTTGCTAAAAAAATGCTTTTATTTCTTGGCCAATGCAAACTATACCAAGGTAACCTTCCTTGAATTGTTTCTCGTTTAGATGATAAAATAGGCTTAAATCTTTCCAAATGCCTAATAATATTATTCGCTTTATGCAAATCTATTTCCCTTGTCATATATAGCACAAATACTTTGTCCTTTGGGTATTCAACCTTATATTTTCTTATATGCGAGTTCTTGTATACTTTTTTTATAAAATTTTTTTCATAATCATTTAAATTAATAGTGTCCACCTCATCTTGGCTCAATATAAAAATTCCCTCATCTTTCTGACTTGATATACAATATTTTTTCAGATGTGCATTAGTTACTCTGTCCGCACCGGAAACAATTCCTTGACTAACATCTGCTATATCACTAAGTCTATACTCAGATGCTTTCAATTTTTCTAGTATACTACTAACTGAATTCTCTTTATTAGATGTTTCACCTTGTAATCGTATATAATCTTCAGGACCTTCATAAAGATTTTCTTGAGAAACAACAAAAATATCAAATATATCATTACTCCCCTCATTTCCATTTAAAATATTTTTTAAATCATTTGAATTTGCTACCCCCCCTACTTTGCAAATACTATTAATAGCTTTAATGGCTAATTCCTTACTTTTAGTAAGAACTGTAATCATATTGTGTTGTCCTAATGCAGATTCAAATATTTTTAATTCATTGAAGTTAATCAATCTTCTTATTCGTGCTCTTTCTTTAAAATCACTTCTCAATCTTTTTGCCCCAAAAGCTGTAGGATAATAATTTGTTGTAATTAATGCAATTTCGCATTTCTTATTACCAATATCTAATCCTTTATGAAAAAAGAAATAAAAAAGATCCATTTTTCCGATATAATACTTCTTACCAAAGCTTGTATTTGCAATTGGTCTAAATATTTCCTTATTACCCTTTTCTCCAACATATGGTGGATTCCCAATTACAATATCAAAACCACCCTTCTCTTTAAATATCTTAGCAAATTCAAGTTCCCAAATAAAATAAGGCCTTGTCCTATTTCTTAAAGATTCTTCATATCTCTTTAAACCCTCTTTATTTCCATCTCTTTGAAGTTTATATCTTATTAAATTATCTCTAATTTCATCTATTTTTTTCTTAAGTTCTTTTTTCTTTTCATTATTGTCCTCATCAAAATATCTATCTTGTAAATTAAACATTTCCTTTAACATTTCATCACTATGATCAATTAATAAACTCATTTGTATCGCACTTGCAACTTCTTCATATGCCTTCTTTATTTCACCATTCTCGTGTTTATAAAGTATAGATTCGTCAAACAACTTTATTCCTTCATATTCGTCAATCAAACTATTTCCAACATGAATATTCATATCTAAGTTAGGCAATGGATGTGGTTCTATATTTTCTTCATTAATTTCTTGCTCTACTACTACGGAAAGCCATAATCTAAGCTTTGCAATATCCACTGCGCTTGGTTCAATATCTACTGCAAATATACTGTTTTTAATAGTATCCCATTTCATTTTGTATGAAGAACGCCATTTTCTAATAAATTCTTCCCCATATTGTTTTCCAAATATGCCCTCTTTATCTTTTCTTATAATATACTCTGTAATATTATTTCGAGCCCTTACAATTTCATTTAACATTCCTAATGGAAATGCACCTGAACCAACTGCTGGATCTGCCACTTTAACATTTTTTAAAGCTTCATCTATATTTACAATATTATCAAAAATCGATTGTTTAATTGTAAACTCTTTACCATATCCTACATCTTTTCGACTATCCGCATCCCTAATTAATTCCCCATATAGTATAAATTCTTTCATATCTTCATACGGTACATTTACTTCATTTACAAGGTAATTAATTAAACTTTCTTGACACATATAATGAACAATTTCTCTTGGTGTATAGAATGCTCCCTTAGATTTTCTATCACTTACATCTAATAAATTCTCAAATATTTTTCCCAACATTTCTGGATCAATAGCTACTTCTTTTTCAAGAGGCTCGTCTTCATTCATTGTAAAGTTAAAATGATCGAATATATCTAAAATACCATCAGCTTCTCTACCTCTTTTCTCTTTATTTGAAAAAAGTTTATTAGGAATTTCAAAATTTACATCTCTCCAATGATAGCCTTCCAATGGTTCAAATAATCCCCCATTTAAAAACGGAATTTTACAATTAAATCTTTTAAAATATTGATTCTTTCTTTTTCTGTTTAAAGCATCATAAAAAAATGGCTCTAAATAATCATTAAAAAAATTCTTATTGGTATTCTCTACACAAAAATCGAAAATCTCTCTAATAAATCTCCTATTTCCACTTCCCCATGGCATATCATATTCTGTACCAATAAAACAATCTGATAAAAGCTCTGCTTCATGCTCATCAATCATAAATAACTCTTTAGATGATAATTTCATATTTCCAACTTTGGTTTTTTTAAATACCTTTTCTAATATATTTTTGTTAACGCTGTCCTGTTCATTGTAAATTTTCTTAAATGAATCCATTGAAATTGTATGTGATGCTGGCATTATTCTTACACCAAGCCATCCTTTTTTTTGCAAAAAGTATAAAAATGCTAATTGCCCCATTAATTTTTTAGCAAATTGTTCAGCAAATTTCACTATATCAAAACCTAATTTCTCAGTTTCAGATATAAATGATGCATCTTGCTCTAGGTATTCCTTTAAATCCAAATATTTTTCTTTATATTGATTAAAGAAATCTTTTGTAACTTTTTCTACACTAAATGCCTTTTCCATCTCATCTAATGTTGGATTATGCCGATCATCTTCAAATAAAGGTAATAATTGTTCCTGAGCTGTATGGTTTGGTTCATTTTCACCTACTAAATATGAATATCTTCTGGCTGGTGTTAAATCTAAACTAATGCCTTTTTCTGTAAAAGAATAATCCAATCTTACAAAAGATAATCTCCAGTTTGGTTCATCTTCAGTATAAAATGCTACAATAGCAGCCTCCATGCCATTGTCATCTAAAATCTTAGAAATAAAATTTCTCTGCATACTTCTTGCTCTATCTATACTTGTATTTCTTTTTAATTCTACCGCCATTACAATCAAGTTATTATCCTCATTATCTGTATATTTAGCAACAGTGTAATAAGCCTTTATATGGTCAGTATATTCTTTCCATATACCTGTATGTCTAACTTCTTTCAGCATCTCCGGTTCATTAAAAAATTCTCTTGTGAATTTTTTAAAACGCTGAATATGAAATTTATTTTCAAATGTATCTTGCAAAATATTTATTTTAGCAACATTCATCTATTCTATATCCCCCTTTTTTAGGTATGATGAAAGTATAACCTTCATATTTCCAGATAAGTTTACTTTTTTCTTTCCTTTTCTTTCTTCAAAATACTTCTTTGGCACAATTTCTTGTATCTCATAGAAAACTTTTACTGAATCGTTCATACCTTTTGTTTGTTTAAGAACCTCTTTTGAAATACCTGCTGGAACATTTCCTTCTTCCCATATGTTTCTAAGCTTCTTTATTAAAATATCTTGTTCATCTGTAAATGCTTTACACCTAGAAATAGTTTTTAAAAGTCTTATTACTTTTGCATCATTACCTGCCTTAGAAGCTTTTTCTGTAATAATCTCTTCCTCTTCTGTAAGAGATATTTCAAAACCTAATTTATTTAATTCCAAATGCTCAAAATAAGTTTTAGGTGTTTTAACTTTTTTCTCATTAGGCTCCACTTCCAAATATTTCATTGCTTGTAAGAAAGAAATTTCTTCTGAATCTTTAATGTCTGCAATAAAAAACTTTTTTAATGCACCTTTTTTTAAGAATGTAACTGTTTTATCTTCTGAAATACCATTTAATATTCTTCCACTTTTTGATTTTTGAGGTAATTTTTTAATTTTTTCATAAAGGTTTTCATCGTTATCTCTAACCTCTCTGATAATTTTTAAATATTTTAATTCATATACATCATCATTTTCTTCTGCTTCGAGTATATCCTTACTATTTAGTTTTTTATAAAGATTATGAGATGATACCTCCTCATCCTCTGATAAATACTTAAAATCCTCCCCTAAAGTATCATGGAAAGCTTGTATTTTTAGTATAATGTTTTCTTCTAATGGAAGTTCAGCATTTGCTTGAGCAGTTGGAAAAAAGTTAAAAACATAAATTTTATCATATTCTGTTCCTACCCTATTAATACGCCCAACCCTTTGCATGATTTTTGTTGGATTCCATGGCAAATCATAATTAATAATAACGTTACTCCTATGAAGGTTAATACCTTCTGCAAGTACATCTGTAGTTACTAAAAATTGAATATCATTTTTCTTTTCATATGCAAAATTAGGATTATAATTTGCTTCTATTTCTTGCCTTATAGCTCGAGAACCTTGTCCACTAAAGATTAATACTTTTTCTGGATAATATTTTTCTAAATATTCTCCCACATACTCTGCTGTTTCTTTTGATTCTGTAAAAATAATAACCTTCTTATCTTTTATTTTTTCATTTGTTTTTAACTCTAACAAAAACTGTTCTTTTTTAGGATCTTCTATAATTTCTTCCCATTCGCTTTCAAGTTCTCTCAATATATTCAAATCATATTTTATAGAAGGAATAAATTCTTTCTTAAAAGCTTTTATAGGATAATATTGAACAATATTTTCTTCAACTAGTCCCATAAGCCTTTCATCATCACCATTATCTAAAAGATCATATACATCAACTTTTTTACTAATATATACTTCACCGTCTAAGCACATTTTTAAAAATTTTTCATAAGATTTTATAAATCTATGTAAAGTTTTTTTAAATGCTTCAAAACTACTTTCTAGTCTTTTTACTAAAATCGTTTTCATGAATCCTGACATATTTCTTTGCGATACTAATAATGAAGCTATTTCTTTTGGTACATTTCCCAAATATGTAAGTGGTTTATATCTTGCATATGTAAGATTTTTAATGCTTTCCATTGTATGATTAAATACAGCTTCTATATCATCATCATAAGTATAAACAATCTTTTCTGGATCACCCAATTCTGGAAACTTTAATCCTTGTTTTTCTAAGTCTTCTTTATAGCATTCCATAATTTCATTACGAGTTCTTCTAATCATTACATTTCTAAGCACTTGGTCTCTAATAATTTCAGAATTAGCTTTTAATGTTTCTGAATACTCTTCGGTACCCTTATCTAATTTTTTTAATTTACTATCTAAGCGATTAAAAAAAGCTTCAATATTTTTATTATTTGGTATGATAGTACTGTTATTCTTAGGCTGAAACAAATAAATTTGATTGGCTATATCACTAGAATAGTTATTTTGAGGTGTAGCTGTAATTAAAATAACTTTCTTATTATAGCAAATCTCATGAAGCTTCTGGAAACTTTCAGTTTTTTGATTTCTAAACCTATGTGCTTCATCAATAAAAACATACTTCATATTTTTCATTAAGTCCTCATCTTCAAGAATACTATCTAACTTTCCCAATGACTCAACTTTAGCAGATACTTCAAATTGTTGTAATGTTCTTTCCCAGTATTCTTTTAACACAGGTGGACATATAATTAACTTTCTCCCTTTTAATCTTTGTGCTAGCATAGCGCATATAAAGGTTTTACCCAATCCAACTACATCAGCTATAAAAACCCCATTATAAGCTTTAAGTATCTTTTTAGCTTGAACTACTGCATCTGTTTGGTATTGGAGCTTCATATACCCATCAGGAAGTATTTCCTCCCATGTTTCATTTTTATCTTCATTAATCTCTTCTTTAAAATACTCATAAAGTGTTTTTAAAAACAACTCGTATGGTGTAATATCCCCTCTAATCCATGTTTTTCCATTTACTGCTTCTACATATTCATCAGAAATATCTATTGAACGCTCCCATAATTCTTCAAATTTATTTAGCGCAAATTCAACATCCCTACTATCCTTTAGTTCAACATTAAATTCAAGATTATTTACAAGTCCTGCTTTTGAAAAGTTACTTGAACCTGTAATAACCGTTCCATATTGATCTGGAACTTTTTCCATATTTTTACGTATAATATATACCTTAGCATGTATAGGTGCTTCGGGATATACTCTCATTTCTAATTTCCCAGCTTGAAGCCATTTTATAAAAGTTTTAACTCCTTGCTCTACTCGATAACTGTCTTCTGAATTTTGCATTTCTTCAGCTACGTCATCTGAAAATTCATCTCTTACTTCCTTATGTGACATTTCAAAAGACATTTGCTCTTCTTTAGCTTTTTCAATTATCTGAACCGTTTTTCCATCTACATTTAAACCAACTAATACTCTAACCTTTTCAACATCTTCCATTGATGGATACATTAAATAAAATCCACTAGTTCTAAAATATCCTACAAGCATATCGTAAAACTGCGTATTTGATTGTAGAATCTTATTGAATCGATCATAGAGATTTCTTTCTGGTTCATTTGTAAAAAAAGTTAAGTCATTATGAATTCCCACAGTTTTGTCTCCTTTACTATTTATTTCTAATTAATTGCAATATATTAATCATTACCTCAAGTTCTCTTTTATTGATAGTGTTTCTAACAAAAGAACTCTTTAAATAGTCAATAACTTCTTTGTCTTCAATATATACTGATTCTTAAAGTATTAATTTTTCATAATCCTTTTCTGACTTTTTCATCTACAAAAACATATTCAGTGTTCAAGTTAATTACTTTTTTAATATATGGTAATCTTACTGATTAACCTAATATTATCTATTTTTTTATATAAATCCCTAATAAATATTATATCACAAGTTTTTCATACTAATGTAATAAAATCACAGAGATTTAGCACCTAAATTCCAGTAAAAATTTTATTTTTACTGGAATTGTATCTTTTTACATTTACTTAAAGGGCTGGTAAGCCCGCAGACCGATAGGTCGCAAAAATAGATACACTTACCCCTA
>NZ_CABDWS010000093.1 GCF_901447495.1 Haloimpatiens lingqiaonensis | reverse complement strand
CCTGTTAGAAAAATTTGTTAGTTATTTATAGGATAACTATAAGTATTACCAATGTAATAATATTCATATATATAAATATTTATCTATAAATGGATTTTTAGCTTTTAAAATTAAAGAAGTTAAGTTATATATTTAGTTACTAAACATAGTGGATTAATAGTAGTAGAGTTAATCTGTTGTACCCCCATACCAAAATTAATCATTTTATTTCTTGTCTTTTGGTGATAGTATTCTTGCCACTAATAATGATCTTAGCTTTCCACTATCCCTTCTAATAACGGCATTTATTTTTCCATGTCTTAGCATATTGCTTAGCAAAAACATTACGCTACACGAAAAATACTTGAAACCTTTTAATAAAAATACCTATTTGCAGTATCCAATTTATTTCATTATATTTTTAATTCTACTTTTATATTGCTTTTGCAGGTTTTTTACCTACTAAATTCATCATTAGTATAAGCTCTGCATATTGGCCTTTATCATGACATTATTATCTATCTTTTACTACATTTTGATTAGTATTAACGCTGCTTGCTTTAAAATATCATTATCTATTTGAAGCTGTCTTACTTTTTTTCTCAGTACAATTAATTCTTTTTCTTCCTCACCTATAAGTGAACATTTATTATACCTTTTAACCCATTCTTTAACTGTTGATTTTGCAATACCATATCTTCTATTAATATCTGCTAATGTTTCGCCATTGCTGTATAAGCATACTATTTGTTTTTTAAAGTTCTCTTCATAATATTCTTTCATTTAACTTCCTCCTCATATCTTGTGATTATTTTATTTTATTATTACAAATCAAATCTAATATTTACTAATGGTTATTTATATGTCATTACTATATTGTGCTTTAAATCGCTTTTTATTCAACCATTATCCTCCATGAACATAATTTTTTAAATACTACTTAAAATTCACATATTTCTCCCTGTTTATGTTATACTATTTATATCCCATAAAATAAGGATTGAACCCTAATTGTTATTTATATGTTCCATTAAAATAAGGATAAAATGGGATTACTTAGTTAAAAATGAACTATCTCAAAAATACTTTAAGATAGTTCATTTTCATTTCGGTTACAATTTGATTATATAACTTTTAATTTAACCACTTTATAAACATTATGTAAGATGATTTCAATCCTTGTTTTTCTGGATTCTGCCTAAAATACAAAGTATAAAAAAGTTTCAATTCCTCTTAGTTACTCCCTTCAACCCTTATTTTTATGGAAAACCAAAAGTCTGTGGAACCTTAACAATAGGATGTATTCTTTCAACTCTTATTTTAGTGAAGCGTATTCTAAAAATCATGTACAATCATAAATATATTACTCCCATTAGCAGATTTTGACCATTCCAAATCCTCTAGAAACAGATTTTCCTATGCCTAAGTAATCTGGAATTTTAAAGTTTATAATGAAGTGTCCTTTAAATCCTAACATAGTTTTATTTTTAAAATTTATTTGACAGGGAGTAACTTCCACATAAGTTTTTAATTCCTTGTCAACTGTATATCCTAACCCCTTACTCATGGATAATATATTGCCTATTAAAATTTTATTTAATAATTTTTTCTTTTCTTCATCACTGGAATTTAGATAAATTTTATAGTTTTTTTCATTTAAACACATCCAAGGGGAAATAAAATTATACCTTAAAAGTTCATCTGCACACCCAAACTGCTCAACATTAAAGTACATCTGTTTTTCATAAAGTTCTATTTTTTCTCCATCTAAACTCATAGTTCTTATTTCATTTTCTATAGTTTCTAAAACTCTTATTCCTTCACTTATTCCTATTAATGCTGGTGCTTCATTTACAATTTTATATTGGACTAGTGGATACCTATACAAGTACTTATTATCATCATGATTGTGTAATATATCATATTCTTTAAATCTATTTGCTATATAACCTCTAATTTTAGGTATCTTTCTTGGTTCTAAATGCAAATCTGAAAACAATAGTTTAAAAACATCAATTTTCAATTAAATCACTTCCCCTTAATATATAATGTGCTTATTTATATCATTATTAATTTTACTTATTCTATTTACTAAAATTACCTTCACTTATAACTTAAGTGTTACTTTACAAATCATTATAATATAACATCCTTATCCCCTAGCACATATCCTGTTTCCTCATCATAAGAACTACTAAGCTCTGCCATAGGTATATATACTATATTTTCATCTTTGTTTTCCCTAACTTTATTTTTGTACACAGTTATTACATAAGAATAAAAATCACCTTTTATACCTTCAAACAATTCCATTCTTTTAGAAGGATCTTTTTCATTTCTTATATCCTGCCATTGTCTATAAGTATCCTTTGCCTTATTATCTAACTCAATAAATACTGATACTTTATCACTAGCTTCTATAAGTCTAAATGCATTTTTTCCTTCTTTTATATCCTTAAAGTTTAAATTTTCAATGTATCCTATTAGCTTTTTACTATCTGCACCACTCATATTTTCATTTACTAATGAAAAATAATCTTTATTCAAGTTTTGATATTTTTCTTCATATATAATGTATTCTTCATTATAATATTTATTCAATACTTCCTTGGTTTTATCTATTAATAATCCATCATATATGTAAGTGGAAAAAGACACATCTTTATGGTTAACTATATCAAAAATATATACATTTCCCAAATACTCTTCCCTGTATTCTCTATTAGCCCTACCTGCACTTTGATTTATAGAATCCAAAGGAGCTAATTCCCTTACAACTATATCCATATCTATATCTACCCCTGCTTCAATAAGCTGAGTACTAACTACTATCTTTCTTTTACCATTACGCTCTTTAATAGAATCTATTCTTTTCTTTCTCACCACAGGTACAATGCCTGTAGATAAGAAATACATTTCAGCATCTTCTATTTCCATATCTTTTATAAAATTATAAGTATTTTGTGCATTTCTCACAGTATTTAATATTATAAGTATGTTTTTATCACAATTATGCAATATCATTTCTTCAATTCTTGCCAAAAAGCTATTGAATTGAATTTTCTCAGGTTCAACTATAAGTTTTGTTCTTTTAAACTTCTCAAAATACTTTTCATTATTAGGAACCAACTCTTTTATTTCATCCTTTCCAAATATAAGTGGTTGAGTAGCAGTTATTAATATAAAATATACATTTAGCTTTTCTGCCATTTCCTTAAATAGGGAGTTTATAACTCTCCAATACTTATGCGGTATTGATTGAACTTCATCTAAAAGAATTATTGAATTAGCTATATTATTATATTTTACGCATTCCTTATTATAGCTAGAGAATATAGTGTTAAATACTTGCATAAAGGTAGTAACTACTATTTGTGAATTCCAATTTTCAACTAAAAACTTACTTTCATTTATTTTATAATATTCTTCTTCCGACACATATTTTTTTTCTGTTAAATAATGATGTTTAAGCAGTCTTTCATTGGTTGATTTGTCTTTTCCCATAATCTCTTCTATTATTCCCTTATAAACATCATAATTTTGATCAATTATAGATGTAAAAGGAAGACAATATATTATCTTCATATCTTTATTTAACTTTTCTTTTAAGTGTAGCGCTGCTGAAAAAGAGGTCAATGTTTTTCCAGTACCTGTAGGAACAGTTATTGACATTATCTTGCTGCTATAATTTTCTATGTTATTTATAACATCATTATATATTTCGTTTCTCACAGCATCTAACTCCTTCTTAGGTCTACCATATTTTTGGAGTTTATATTTATCTACTATATCATAAGGTACGTCATAGGATATATCTTTTGTTTTATGAAATATAGCATCTTCCTTATCTGCATATATTAGCGTAGAAAATAAAATTTTGTATAAAACATATTCTTCATACTCATTTTCAGTACTCTCTAACATATCTAAGTATTCTTCTGAATAATCTTCAACACAATCTATAAGCTCTAAAATACCTTCATTACTAATTTCTTTTAAAGAAAGTTCTTTCATAATAATGTTTAACTCATCTAAGCATAAACCCTCTAGTTGATTTTTTATATTCTTTTTATATTTTTTTAAATCTACCTCGTCATGAGTGCACTCTATATCAATATTCTCTAAGTTACCATGATGCCTTTTAACTATTGTATGTGCTATAAAAGCAAGCTTTTCATCAAAATCCCTAAGTTGATAATACGTAATTAGTGAAGATAAATAAGAATGACTTCTTAGCTCTTGATTTACTTCACTTTTACCACTTTTCAACATGTCTTCTAAGTATGTTTGAAAAAACTCCGTACCTTTGCCGAAGTCATGGGTGTATCCCATGACTTTTGCAACATAAAGCAACTGCTCTTTAGAATAGGAAAATTTTATGTCCTTTTTAAGTAATACTTCTTCACATCTATCTCCAACTTTTCTCAAGTGATCCTTTAAATATATATTTTCATGAGAATACAGTTTAAAGGAATACAATTTTTTCTCCCCCTTCACATTCGTAAAATCTATTTAAATTACACTTTATATTTTTGCAGTTTCTCTCATATATTACCTTGATATATTCCTTAACTTCTCTTTCCTGATTCATTTCATTTGGCAATACATCCTTAAAGTATTCCTTTCCATCCTCAAATTCTACCTTTAAATTTTCTTCATCAAATGGAATTACCGAATCTATATAAACAAATGAATCATTATTTTTCTCCCATACATTATAAGCACCCACATACTTAATATCAGCTATAAACTGACTTAGGCCCATACAAGGAGTATAATATGTTTTATGATCTTTAAGATAATCCTTTAATTTTGAAAATATTTCTTTATTGTTGTGACTAAAATAAATTCTATATCCACAATCCTTCAATAACTCAAAAGTTACTTGAGTCCTGTTTTTTATAATATGCATATCTATTGCAGTTTTAGTATCTATTAAATTATAAGACATTCTCATTTTTTTAACGGGTTTTATTATCTTAATGGCTATTTTAGCTTCATTTTTAGAAAAGTACTTTAAATACTCACTTTTATCTATTCCGATTATAGCTGATATTAAGCCACATAAAGATGTCCTTGTTGGAATAGAAAATGTAAGCGGTGATGATGTAGTATAAAATTTTCTGTAATGAGCAAAATCTCCGTACACATCAAAAATTAAACATTCCATTTTCATTAACCTTCTATTTTAATTTCTATTGGATTATGTTTACTAATTGCATCCTTAAAATTCACATTCTTGTTTTCTAACACAAATTTCAACTCATCATCCACCAAGTATCCTATACTTTCTATTTTATCTGTATTTTTATCTAATATATTGACTAGATTATCTAAGCTCAATACATAGTCATTCATTGATCTTATTTCTTCTTCCTCATTAAGCTTTGTTTGTAATTTTATTTTGCTTAACAAATCCCCAATATGAAAATTATTTTCTTTGTAGTTAACTTTAACAAGAAGTCTTGGCATTTGTCCTACTTTACTTCTAGAAATTAAGTTTTTCGTTCCGTTCCAAATAGCCTTTTGTAAAAGCTCTACATCTTCTTCCTTAAGCTTTGTTTCTTCTGCTGCATGTTCATTTACTATTCCATAAAAGCCTACCAAACTATATGGCAATATATATTCTTCTCTAAAAGTTTTATTATCCTTTCCTTCTCCAGAGGCAAAAGCTCCTGTACCTTTTATTCTCTTTAATGAAACCTTATGAAGCGATCTTCCCATATTAAATTGAACCGGTCCTGTAAAAGTAATAGAACTTTTCACTGGTTTATTCTTCTTATCAACTTTAAATTCTAATGGTATAGTCACTCCAAAAAGTCTTGCATCTATGCAATTGCTTATAATATTATTACTAATCTCATTTTTGATATTTTGAAATTCTTTCATATCTTTTAATTTTTCATTTTTGTTTCGAGTAAAATCTCTAGCTCTACCTTTTGCATCCTGCACATTATCTTCATCATCCCTTTTCTCTATTACAAATATCTCCTTACCTTCATATTCATTTAAATAATCTCTTACAGTTCTTTTCAATCTAACCTCTGTAACAATATTTATTCCAGTTTCTTCATCTATCCTCGGTTTATTCATGTCAAGTGGATCACCATTAGGATTATTGTCCTTAATATCATATAAAAAAATTATCTCTGATCTTTTCATTTATTTCGGCTATTCTGCCTTTCTCTCCCTTCTTCTTCCTACTTAATTTTTATTTCACTAGATTTTTAATAATTTCTTGCCTTTTAATATCAATTTAATACTATATTCTTGCGAATTTATATTAAAGTTAATATTCACAAATTTATTTTCCATTACTTATCTTTACTAGTTCTTTCTTCTTTAAAGATAAAATTATCAACCATATTCATACCTAAAGAGAAATAAAATGGTATGTCTAAATCAGATATACTTTTTAATTCATTAGAAGTTATCATGTACTTACTTATTAAGCTAAATTCCTCTCCATAACCTTCATTCTTATATTCCCATAGCTTATTTTGAATTTCTGGTATAAGCCTTTTTATGTCTTTTTTACTTAATTTTAATCCCTTTAGTTTAGATAAAAATGGCTTTCTACCATCCTTAGCAAACTGTATATTTAAAAGTTTCCTTGTTAAATACCCTGTAAGAAATACTGCTTTTTTAGCATCTTCCTCAAAGAAAGGATTGCTACATTTAAAAAAGTCTTCAAACATAGCTTCTCTATTACAAAAATCTTTTATGTTCCATATTTTATTATCTAACTTCATTTCTCTACCTCCCTCTTTAACTCTAAATAAATTTAAGTAATTTAAAAAATATAAAAATGAAAATACTCTAAAAGTCGCGGTATTGTAACTGTCCTTGTCTTTAGAAAATTCATCTTTTTCATATCTCTTAAATGCATCTATTATATATTCATCAAAAAACTTCATTAGAAAAGAATAGTCTACTCTCCTATCCGATATAATTCCATCTATAACATCTAAAAAATATTTATTATACTTATCTCTAGGAAATACATTATTCAATAATTGAAAACTTACTTTTTTATCTTCAAAAAACTCCATATACCTAATTTCTTTTAATGCACTATATATCTTTTTAAATCTAGAAGGAGATACATCCTCAATATTAAGTAAAATATTAAGAGCTGCATTTTTACTTTCTATAAACATTAAATCATAACTTAAAGAATTTTCTTCTTTAGCTAGAAACTTAATAATTTTCTCTTCTATCCCTGAATATTTTTCTTTCACCTCAATAACGTCATCACTATTTAACAGTTTATATTTTTTTAATGTTTTAGATAAATCCTTAGTATATACTGGTTTGGGTATTAAGTAATATTTTCTTCCATAAAAACTAAAGACTAAATTTTTATCTAAATAAGTTTTGCCTAGTTCTAATTTTATAGCACATTCCTTACATACAGGATAATTACGCCAAGCCCCTTCATAATCAAAACCACTACTTATATAGCCTGGCTTATCTATAGTGAAAAATCGAAAAACACTAACACGTCCAAATATATCCTCTTTAACATTTAAGCATAAACTACAAGTTGCTTTATCCTTATACACATCTTTTTCGTTAGTTTTACTATAATGAAACTTTTTTAAAGCATCGTGTACTATCTTTTCCTTAAATAATTGAAAGTCACCTACATATAATCTATTTCCATATACCTGTAAAACTGCTGTTATAAAAAGTCCCTCTTTTTTAGGTATTTCTTTTTCCTTAATCAATAAATCGTTTTCAATACTGTCTAAATTTTTTAATATACAATCATACATCCCTTTTAATGTGTCCGATTCCTGCTTAAATTTAATTTCACTAAACTCTATTGCCTCTGGAAAAGCCTTAACAATCTTGCCCTTAAACGTCTTTTTTATCTCTGTAACTTTTGCAGTAGGGGTTACATCCGTCCCTCTAGAAGCTCCACTTCTATATAAATATTTCATTTTCAGTAATTCATCATATTCCCTTAAGTTTATACCTTTATAAATAAATTCGTCGCCCTTGCTTTCTATTATTATTTCTAGCCCACTATTATATCTACCACCTCCCGAAACATCTTCCACAAAGCCTTCTAACAGACTAACTCCATTTTGTTTCATTTCTTTATATATTATTTCACCTATATTTCTAACCTGTTCCATGTTGCACCTCCTTTTTAATAGATATTATTTGTCTAATACCTTAAACTTATACATATTTTTAAATCTTTTATTATTTATGAATATTCTCTTTTAATTTTGGAAATATTTACTTACAAGAATATTAAAATAAGTATTGAACTATAGAAATTATATGTCATTATTCCATTAAAACAAGGCTAATTAATTATTAATCTAATTTTAAAGACCTTACTCATGATGTAAAGTCTTTAAAATTATTCCTTAATTCAATTATAAAATTCCAATAGGAAAATTTATTTCCTTTTTAAATAAATTTATTACTTTTTTACAATATCATTACTTTTCCATATATCTTTTATTTTTCACATACATTTTTATAACAACAATCTATACATCTAGATTTATATCTAGTAGCTTTAGGATAATATCCTGTGATTACTTTACTATATAATTCAATTGCCTCCATGGCTTGTTTTCTTAATTTATCATCGAACGCTATTTCTTTTATTAAATTTTTACTTCTACAATATACTAAAAACACTTTAGAAACCTTTTTATTGTATATATCCTCTGCTAGTAATGAATATAATGCCATTTGCATTTTATAAGTTAAAAACTCTCTATCATTATATTCAGCAAATTTATAATCTAAAGGTGCTATTGTTCCATCTTCTAGTTCGTATAGCTCATCTACAATTCCCTTTAATTTCAAACTCTTTGATACCATATAAACATTTATATATTTGGCTTTGCCTTTTATCTTTTTTCTAACATAATCTATATTTTGGTTGCTTTTATCTTCATGTATATTCCTTCCTTTTATAACTTTATATCTATTTTCTTCATACTGCCTTATACCAAGACATTTCATAAAATATGTAAACCTTGGACAATACATAAATTCAATGATATCTGAGGGCGTTATATATACTTCATTTTCACTAAAGGAATTTTGACACAACGTCATTTGCAACCAACTCCTTATCAAACCCTTTACCTATTATATCCGTATCATATAAAAACTCATTTGTGGAAGGAAATATATAAAGGGAATCCGTAGAAGTATCTAAGGTATCCTCCATCATTATTTTCAGTTCATCCTTTTCATTTTTATTTAATTCCCCAAGAAAGACACTTTTCTGTACCCTATATAATCCTTTATCCTTGCAATATTTAGCTGCCAAATTTCTTCTTTTATTGTCTGATATATCATATAAAACCCATGCCAACATTTTAGATAACCTCCTCTAATATATAAAGTATATTCGGAAACCCTTAGGCCTCCATTTATCTCAATCCCGAAGGGTGTCAATTTTAACTTCCCCCCAAAATTTTAAACAAAATAACAAAAAAAACTTATATTTTTTCCAAAATTGCTTGACA
>NZ_CABDWS010000092.1 GCF_901447495.1 Haloimpatiens lingqiaonensis | reverse complement strand
AAGATTTCGTGGGGTAGGGGTAAGTGTATCTATTTTTGCGACCTATCGGTCTGCGGGCTTACCAGCCCTTTAAGTAAATGTAAAAAGATACAATTCCAGTAAAAATAAAATTTTTACTGGAATTTAGGTGCTAAATCTCTGTTATTTTGTTCTATCGTTCGCTTGTTTCCGAATTTTGTGCTTTGGGAAATAGTTCTGGAAGTGTTTTCAGCAAAGGTAAAAAGCATCTGTAGCATTACCATATCCTCCTCCTTCGAGGTATCTTTCTGTATGTCCTCGAAAAATATAAATACATCCTTTGCTTTTAATTCCCTTATTATATCCATTATCACAATATTTCTCGCAAAACGAGATGTGTCTTTAACTACGATTTTTCGGAAAAGAGGCTCTCTATCTGATTGTATAAATACAATTTTTTTATTAGTATTTCTTTCATCTAACTTGTCCAATCCTGCATCGAGCAACATTTGTTGGAAGCCTTCTCTCCTAAAACTTGTCCCAGTGCCTTTATCCTTATAGATAAGTACCTCACAGTCTTTATATTTGTTCTTAAAATAATATTCTTGGTTTTTATAACTGCTATCCTGTTCGTCCAAATCTGTACTAACTCTTACATAACATGCAATTCTTTCTTTTTTCATATATTATACACATCCTTTGTAGTTATAGTTAGTTATACATAATAATATAGTATAATACCTATAAAAATAATCAAGCGGCACTAGCTTGATTATCTAAAGTATTAAGGATTTTTTGTATTAAGTTCTTTGCATATTCATTTGTTTCTTCTTTAATTTCTTGTTTTAAAATATCTATTATTTCATCTTTCTTACCTTTTATTACATATATACCGTAGTTATAAATCTCTAATAATCCATCAATCTCTTTTATAGTTATATTAAACATTCTATCATCCCCCTTTTGATTGATGTGATAGTAAAACCTCCTTTCGAATTAAATTTTGGGGATGATTTAATTATAGATTTTTAATTTTTAAAAGTCTAATTTTACTCCTAACAAAATTTTAAGCATAGAAAAAAGAGGCTTATGCCTCCTTAAAATCTGCTATGTAACGATATAGAGTTGGTTTGCTTATTCCCGTCATTTCAGTTATTTCTTTAATTGTATATTCTCTGCTATTATATAGTTTTATAGCCTTTTGTATATCTTTATCAGATTTTCGAGGTCTACCTCCGCTTCTTCCCCTAGCTCTTGCAGCAGCTAGTCCATCTTTTGTCCTTTCGGATACAAGGTCACGCTCAAACTGTGTAAGACCAGCGATTATAGTGAACATTAATCTTCCAGTAGCAGTAGTAGTATCAAGCCAGCTTTCTTTCAAGCTCTTTATATTAGCTTTTTTATTTCCTATTTTTTCTACTATCTCAAAAAGATCTTTAGTGCTTCGGCTCAATCTAGTTAATTCTGTTATTATTACAGTGTCTCCTTCCTGTAACTCATCTATTAATTTAATCAGCATTGGTCTGTCTTTTTTAGTACCTGTTATCTTTTCCATATATATATTTCTTTTATCTACTCCAACACCTGTTAAGGCATCTATTTGTCTGTCCAGATTTTGTTCTGTAGTAGATACTCTTGCATATCCAATTAACATTTCATATCGCCTCCTATGCTTATATAGTATCAAAAAGGTAATCCGGCGCCAATAATAAAACGTTGATTTTGATACGAGTTTTAAGACTGTTTTTGTATTAATTTAACCTTATTTATGTATGTATAAAAAAGGTCTTGTAAACGGTCGTTTTTAAGACTATGTAATTTGATATAATATATACAGGAGGGATATAAATGGATAGTGATAAGCTATATAATTTATTGGATAAAATTTACACGGAGCTACAATCACAGAATAAGAGTATTGATAATGCTGATTGTAAATTCGATGGCATTGACAAAGAACTACAAAATTTAAATAAAAAGATTGATGAAGTAATATGTATAAAAAAAGAAATGCTTACTATATTAGATGAGAGCAAAAAGAGTTTTTAAAAAACTACTTATAACTAAATAAAAAGAGTAAAAGAGTTTTAATAACTATTCATAACGGAGCAGGTTGTGTTGTTGTTAAGCCATGCAATCTATTTCAAGGTAATTAACTAAATGCTTTGCCGTTATAAGTAGTAATAATAAGACTCTTTTTTTATATAACATCACAGCACAAAACCGTAATGTTATTGTTTTTTTCATCTCTTATTTTCTCTATCTACTTATTATAGTACCTACTTTTATCAAAACCGGACATTAAATTTAACGAAATAACACAAATATTTTTAAAAATCATATAACAATATTCGACATGAATATATCGAAAACTTTTTCTTAAAATATCATATTTTCTTTGCAGAAAAACTTGATTTTGCAAAAAATCATTTCTTATTATGTATACATAGAAGGAAATGGAGTTAATCCAAGAAGAATGAAGGAGTTGGTTGTATGTTTAATAATAAAAAATCCATATATCTTGACGACAGAGAAAAAATCGGAGGCAAAATATATTATGCGATATTTAATAAACTATTTACCAAAAAAGGGAAAGTAAGACAAGAAAAAGGAAATGAATTACTACTAAATAATGTATGTAATAATAGATTTACTAATTGGAGTGAGTAAAATTGGACTTTTATAGCATAAATTTTATAAAATATAGGTAGAGAGAAGTCGTCAAGAGAGAGGTTATTATACCTCTCTTTTTACATACAAAAAATCACTCCAAAGCATGTGTACATAAAGCTGTCCTGACCAGACAGCGTGTTTATAACAAAGGAGTGATGCAGAATGGATAGAAATTTAGATACAGACAAAATAGATAGTATTTTGGAGAGAATGGCTACCGGAATAACAACGGAATATGAAAACTGGGAACAGATAGAAAGTGATTTGATAAAAATAAACACAAGCAGTTATACAGTAAAAAGATTAGTTGCATTTTTATTAGCAGATTTAAAACACATAGTTAATTATCCAATTTATGTACTGAATGAAAAAGAAAGAGGAAAGCAAAAGTATATGTATTGGTCTCTGGATGAAATGAACGATGTTGAGAACTGCATTATATTTGGATTATATAAAGTAGCCAAACGCATAAGGGAGCAAGACTCAATGCCTGTAGAATACTTTAATAAGATAGATATTTACAACAAAGACCTTAATAGCATAAAAAAAATACTAGCAAAGATGGTGAGAAACGTTGCTACAAGAGATATTTATAAAACACTAAATATATCGACAAAAAAAATAGGCTACAAAATATACGAAAAGAAGGTGATATGTATAGATAATAAAGTATTGGCAGAAACAATAAATAGTAATAATGTTGAAAGTTCCGCCGAGCTTACTTTGGATAAAAAAGAACTTACTAAATTGATAAATAATACAATAGATAGTTTTTTAATAGATAAAGATAAATTAGATACAACTATATTTTTAAATCACATAATAGCAGATGCGAAATATGGAAAATATGAAGTAGAAAAATTGACACAAGAAAGAATTGCAAGAATAAATAATGTAAATGTAAGGACTGTTAGGCGGCGAAAAGAAAAATTATTAAAAGAGTTTAAAGAAATTTGGAGAGTAAAAATAGAACCTTATTTTTAATCAACCGCCATAAGGCGGTCTGCATACAAGGGTATAATATATCCCCTATCTCCTCTCTAAATGATCTCCAGCGACAGAACTGGAAGGAACTAGCTAATAAATATGGCATTAATCCTAATATAACAAATGGTAAGGCAGATTGGAATTTGGAGTTAAGTATTATGTAATAGCACTTATAATCACATATGATTAAGATATTTGATTATTATATGTAAACTATGGATAAAACATATTTTTTATGAATTTTTATTTAAAGAACCTCTTCTTCCTCGCCACCTTGAAAACTTTATGGTGAGATACATATCAAAACAAAAGGGAGTGATGCGATATGAAAATGAAACAGCCTCTTCCGCAGCCGACGCAAAAGGAGAAAAGAGCTGTGCAGGAGAAAATAGATAGGATCTGTAAAATAGATAAACAAAAGAATAGATTAATAAAAAAGAAAAATGATGAGTTAAGTTTGGCGCTCACTCATCATCTTCTAATAACCTCTAATAACCTATACGCACTACAGGTCACATGAATATTATACCACAAAAATGTAATATCCACCGCTACTGCGGTGTTTTTTATTGCAAAAAAGTAAAACGATCCGGGCAGACCGCTATCGCCAGATCATTTCATTCTGATACTTAAACACCTATTTAAAGCACTCCAGAAGTCGGTTAAGCTTAATACCAATTTCTAAAGCATATTATTAAAAGTATTATAAGGCAATCTTGTAATAATTACAATAAGTAATCTTGTAATAATTATATTTGTACCAAATGTACGAAATGTGGTAAAAGTAGACTTTCGGTAAATGTGGACAAATATAAATACAGAGCACCGTTAACGGTGCTAATATACATAACGGACAACAACCAATACTTATCCGTTACAAATAGTTTCGATAGGCTTTCGAGCCTCTTCTTTTTTAATTATAGAACAACTTTAGATAACCAATCAACAGAAAGGGGCCGATGTCTATGGATAATACAGCAGATAAAAAAGGTTTTATAAGAAAAATAGTAGATGAAGTAAAGTATATTTTTGGAGCGGATAAATAACCGCTCCTTATTTCTATAGAGTTCCTTGAAATTTGTTGGCGAATTTTGCTAAAATAATTTATGTATTATAAGATTATATAAGAGGAAGAAAGAGATTTTTGATGGCAAAAGTAATTAATTTTAATAAACAACAAAAACAACAATCTTCTAAACCTGATTGGACACCGGAAGAAATTAAGACTAAAATACAGCCATATGTTGATTATTTAAATAAGCCAAACAAAGTATTTTATAGTAAAAAGGGAGATAAGTGGACAGAAGAGGAAAATGAGCAATTCAAGAGGTTAGTATTTAAATATACTGTAGAGTGTTATAGTTGTACAGCCATGGCAGAGGAGTTCAAAAAGTATTATCCGTGGCGCTCTAATAACAGCATACTTGCTAAAATATCTGATATAAGACAGAGTTGTTATGAAGAGCTTGAGGATTTTTATTTTAAGGTAGCTTATTGTCTGCCTATTACAAAAGATGCACAAATGCATTATAGTGCAGGTAAAATCGAGTTTGGAAGTTACTTGCAAAATAGGATGTTACAAATGGCTGGACTCATTGAAGGGACAGAATTAGAAGACGAAAACAAGGAAGATATACAGATACGAGAAGATAATTATGAAAAAAAGGCGACCTGGACTTATATTTATAAAAAAGAGAGAAAATATCATAAAAAAATAACAACGCAAGAAGCGGCGGAATTGTTAGAAGCTGAAATCGAAGATATAAATAAAATAATAGCAGATTTAAGTATAAAAGAACTTAATACAAAGCATTTATTACAGATAGCTTTAAAATTAGATAATCAGGTTGGGGAGATAGTTAGGATAATGCAAGATTATGATGAAGATACATTAAAGAGACGGATAAGGGCTGCAAAGGCTTATAGGCAACTATATTGTAGCCAAACTCTCTTCCGTTGAGAATAGTCTACCAATATTCTATTTTTTATAAATAAAAGATTAATAATACACCGCCTTATTATAGGCGGATTTACTTTTTGCACAAAATTGTTCTAAATTTTTACGTATTATGTTAAACTAATAGATAAATATAGATATATATATTTACATATAAAATTATTCGTAGCAATATATTTATTATATTAGATACAAAGGAGGATATTGATATTTATGGGCGATATTAAATATATAAATCCTAATTTTAAACATATTTACAGTGTAGTTTCACTTTTTTCGGGAGCTGGCGGATTAGATATGGGACTGCATAATCAAGGCTTCAAGACTATTTGGGCTAATGACATAGATGTGGATGCTTGTGAAACACACAAGGCTTGGTCTGGGGCAGATGTTGTATGCGGAGATATAGGTAAGATAGGTTTTGATACTGTTCCAAAATCTGACATAATTGTGGGAGGTTTTCCATGCCAAGGATTTTCGCTGGCCGGTCCACGTAAGATTGATGATAAGCGAAATACTTTATATAGGTATTTTGTTAAGTTGCTTGGTATTAATCAACCTTATGCCTTTATTGCGGAAAATGTTAAGGGAATTTTGACTTTAGGAGACGGAGCAATAATAGAGGCAATCATCGAGGATTTTTCGGAGCGTGGTTATGACGTATATCCAAACTTGGTCAATGCCGCAGATTATGGAGTTCCTCAAGACCGTTGGAGAGTGCTTATGGTTGGCTTCAGAAAAGATTTAAAAGTTAAAAGATTTGAATTTCCAAAGCCTTTTAACTATAAAATGACACTCCAGGAAGCGTTGCGTGATTTGCCCAAACCAGGCACACATGATATTTGTAATGCCTCATATTCAAGTCGTTTTATGAGTCGTAATAGAAAGAGAAATTGGCATGAGGTAAGTTATACAATTCCTGCAATGGCAAAGCAAGTTCCCATACATCCTGAAAGCCCAGATATGATAAAATTAGATACAGACTTGTGGAAATTCGGGGATAACGGAGTAACTAGGAGATTAAGTTGGCAGGAGTGTGCTGCTATACAGACATTCCCACAGGGGATGTATTTTGCAGGCAACCTAACATCCAAGTATAAGCAAATTGGGAATGCTGTGCCTGTAAAATTGGCAGAGGTTGTAGCTTCTGCTGTACATGGAGAATTAGATAAGTGTATATATGGTGAAAAAAGAAGTGTATTGGAAGTGTTGTAAATGGCTATTCAAACAAAGACCGGAAAAGGCTTTGAGTATGCTTGTCTTAAAGCCTTTGAAGGATATTTAAAAAGTGAAAATAATGAAGTAGAAATATCTGATAATGGAGCTGTGTCTAATGCTAAATCAGATTATTGCAATCTATCTTTAGATTTACAATCCAAAATGGATAAGGCTGCACAGGCAGCAGTAAGAGTTATTGTTCGATTAGAACCACTACTTCAAAATTCTACAGGCAATAAGTTATACCTTACATTACAAGCTGACAAAAAAGGGATGGAAGGTGACGTAAGGGATGTACTTGCTATCCGTAAAGACAAGGATTGGGAGATAGGAATAAGTTGTAAACATAATCACGCTGCAGTTAAGCATTCCAGACTTTCAAAAACATTAGATTTTGGTGATAAGTGGCTGGGAATACCGTGTTCAGATACATACTTTAAAGAGATCGAACCGATTTTTGATAGACTAACAGAATTAAAGAAAAATAAAATTGAGTGGAAAGCAATTCCTAGTAAAGATGATAATGTATATGTGCCGATTTTAAATGCTTTTGTGAAAGAATTAAAGAGATTAGAAGCAGAATATCCAGAGATTGTTCCGCAAAGATTTTTAAGCTATCTATTAGGTGTTAATGACTTCTATAAAGTTATTAGCAAAGAGAGTAAAAAAGTTACTCAAATTTCCGTTTTTAATATGTATGGCACTCTTAATAGAAGTGCTGGCAAAATAAAACCACAAACTGTAATTCCTAAATTAGTGTTGCCAACAAAGTTTTTTGACATCAGCTATAAGCCAAGATCGAAGAATACTATAATTGCAACCTGTGATAATGGCTGGACTGTTTCAATGCGAATACATAGTGCAGCTACATTAGTAGAATCTAGCCTAAAATTTGATGTTAATTTAACTGGTATTCCACCAGCATTATATACGCATCATGAGCCGTGGTAAAAAGAAGATGGTACAAGCTATCTTCTTTTATTTTTATGATAAAATAAAAATATGGAGGTGTTTGAAGATGTATATAAATAAAAATACAGATAAAGAGCCACTTGTGAAGGTCAAGCCACCAACAACTGCATTAAAAAAGATGATAATAGAAAAATTGCCAGAGATGAATCGAGAATATAAGGATAGATTATATAAACGAATAGTAAGTGTTGCAAAAGGAGAAAAATAATTTATATTAGTTTCTATTAATATGAATTAGTTATTATTAATTCCCATTAGTTTCTATTAATACGAACTAATCTTAAAAACATCTTCTAAAAACGTTTTTGGTTTTTAAAAGCCTACAGTCTTTAGAAGATAATAATAGATATATTATCTATTCGGAGAAAAACGAATTAATATAGATCTATTTTGATGCAATCGTCTTTAATAACGTATTTTAGTCAATAAATCGTGTTTTTGGTTATTTTATAGTCTGTATTATTTTTATCTATTCTTAAATCTAAATATTTTTTTAATCTATCTTTTTATCTTCGTCAACATCACGTTGACCTTCTTAAAAAATAAAAAGAGGTCGAAAGACCTCACTACATTAACGGGATAGCAAATTCCAATACTGCCTGTCCAATCCATCCAAGTAAGGATGGTATTTTTTTACTTAATGTCCTTACTCCGCTCTTTGTTGTGTAAGATAAATTTACTGTATCTATAACTCCTGATCTTACTCTATTTATGTTATATGTGAAGCCATCTCTGCATTGTACCAATTTAGTATCTACTACTCTACCTCTGTTTGTTGTCTTATCCATAGGTTTTATCATATGAACCATCTCCTTTTCTTATCCATAGAATTATCTATTTTTACTGGTTGTCTTACTCATAGGTTTAACAGCACATTTTGCTCCGTTATCAATAGTTTTTATTATATTTTATATCTATATTATACCATTTGAGTAATTTTGAGTCCATTTTTATTCAAAAAATATTGCAAGAAAAACTTGACTTTATATTTCATCTTTTTTTACTATGTATATAAAGAAAGAAACAGAGAGGTGATGCGATATGAAAAAAGAGAATAAAGTATGGACACTTATATCCCCTACTTGCCACGAAATTCTATTCAAAATAGCAGAAGAGAAAAAAATACCTGCCACGAAGATTGTGTTAAATACTGTGTTTAATAAATTACCAGATAAGTTAGAGGATGATTACCTATTTGTAACTGAAGGAGCAAGAAAGATAGTTATATCTTTAAATGATAAGGAATATGAGCGTATAACAGAGCTTGTGCAAAAAGAAAATGTAAAGCCAAGTAAGTTTTTAAGAATGGTTATTTACACATATCTAAAACAAGGTGGATATATAGAGTAAAATTAGACTTTATAGGAATAAAAATGGTATTATAAGTCCAAGAAAAAATATTTCAAAAAGTTCTCCAAAAATACTTGATTTTATAGAAAATCATTTATTACTATGTAAACAGGATAAAGAAAGGCGGTTACTCTACCGCCAATACATAGAGTTAGAAATAACTCAATTTTAAAAAACAAAAAGGAGTGGTGGGATATGAAACGAATTATAAATGATAAAATCTATGATACTGATAAAGCAAAGTTAATTATTACTGATGATAACGGTACAAAATACTATGTGACAACACGAGGGGCATGGTTTGCGGTGTATGATGATATGTCAATGCGAGATATGGATGATTGTATGATGATAGATATATTGACTAATGTGCAAGCTTATAATCCAGTAGCAACAGACATATTATTACAGTATTTTGCAGATTTTTTACAAGAGGCTTAATTGCCTCTTATACATAAACCACAGCTCATAGCAGTAATGCAGTACATAATCCAACTGACCATTGGATTATTAATACAGATTTATACAAAAGGGAGCGTGGTATGTATGAGAATATTTAAAGACCAGATCGAAACATATAATAAGATAATAAACAAATATAATACTATTTATAACGGAGAAAAATTGGATTTTAACTCTGTTGTAAATAGTGCGGTATCAGAGCTACTACAAAGCGATTTTGATTTCAAAAGCCTAAAAAACTATAATTATTATGTAAAAGGTGGCAACGCCTGGCAGGTTGTGCGAAAATCCATAATTTATGGTATAATTTAATATATAAGTATTAAATTTCTATTAAGGGGTTGTTGCAATGAATTATATTTATGGTGATGATAGAAAACAAACAAAAATTGAAATAATGGAAGACTATGTTGATAACGATAGTGAAGTAAGAATTATTGATAAAATAATTGATGTTATGGATATAGAAAGTATGGGTTTCAAAGTTGGAAATAACGATGAAGTGGGACGACCTAAATTCAATCCAAAAGATTTATTGAAATTATACGTTTATGGATATTTTTACGGAATAAGATCATCACGTAAATTAGCAAAGCAATGCCTTATTAATAGGGAAGTTATTTGGTTAATTAAAGGTATTAAACCTAAGTATAGAGTTATTGCAGATTTTAGAAAAGAAAATGTTGAAGCTCTTGAAAATATTTTTAAAAAGTTTTTTAATTACTGTATTGAGCTGGGCTTATATGGTAAAGAACTAATTGTTATAGATGGTACTAAAGTAGAGGCTTCCGCATCTAAGAGAAAAAATTACAGCTTAAATAAGCTATCTAAAATGAAGGAAATAACTCAAAATAAAATTGAAGAATATA
>NZ_CABDWS010000091.1 GCF_901447495.1 Haloimpatiens lingqiaonensis | reverse complement strand
AAATAATATATCTATATGAGTATATATTATGATTATGTTATTTTTTGTTAAAAATTTATAATTATCAATAGCTATATTAATAATTATAGATTTAAAAATTAATTTTAATGACAAATAATATTTATTAATTACTTGATTTTGTAATATTTTATATAAAAATCCCGTTTTTATATAATTTTATTTTAACAATATTTTATGCATTAAAAACAAAAAAGGGGCTGTTGCACTAAGAATAAATACTACGATACATTGTGTTAGATTTAAATTTTCAGGTCAATATATCGTATATAAAATCTTTAATGCCACAGCCTCATTTTTGTTTAAAAGCCTCATGCTTTTCAATGCAAAGTTTGTTTCTCTTGTATATTATTGTTTTCTTTCCTCATTATGATTTCCTTTAGGTTCTATATCGTTGTAGATAAAATCATGTAAGCTGTTTTTAGTTTCTTCTATGTCGGTAACTAGGTACCAAGTTCCCTTTATCATTTTTCCATCACTATTAGAATCCAATGGGAACCTAGCTTGTTTTACAGTTTTTATGTTTGAGATAAGTACATCTTTTCCAATGGACATAATTTCATTAGAATCTAAATTTGTTTCCACAAGAGGAAGGAATTTAGAAATCAGTGAAGGATATTCCATTTTATTTTTAGCCTTTACCTTATCAATAATGGCATTTAATACTGCCCTTTGTCTTAGAGTTCTTTCGTAGTCACCGCCAGCAGTGGAACGAATTCTAGCATAAGAAACAGCTTGTCTTCCATTTAGCACTTGAACCCCTGAATGTGTAAGGGTTGGTACAGAATCATGGAGTATTTCTGAAGTTTCTCCCATAAATTTATTTATATATTTAATTTCATTTTGTTTTATATCGATTTCTACTCCGCCCAGTATATCTATTATTTTTTCTAAACTAAAGAAGTCTACTGTGGCATATTTTTTTATATCCAAATCGAAATTGTTGTTAAGCGTCCATAGAGCAAGTTCAGGACCACCGTAAGCATAGGCATGAGTTATTTTTGTTTTATCATGACCTTTAACTTCCACAAAAGTATCTCTCATTACAGAAGAAAGCTTTATGTCCTTGTGCTTTTCATCTATGGTTAACACCATTATGCAGTCAGAGTGAGTAGGGTCATTTTTTTGTCTTACGTCTATACCAAATAGGGCTATATTTATAATATCATCCTTTGATTTTTCTAAAGCGACTTTTTTTATACCTAAATCAGAATTTTTTTGAGAGATTTCTTTCTTATTTACTTTGCTCAGTAAATTATGAGTGTATAAATAAGCGCCAGCCCCAACTATTATTAGTATAATAGGAAGCATTATGAGTATTTTTTTTACTATATTTGCAGATTTGTTTTTAGCTTTTCTCGACAATTTTTTCCCATAAAATAAACTTTTAAAGCCAGAAAGCTTATACTAAAAAGCTTATACTAAAAAGCTTATACTAAAAATATTATCTTATGGCTTCCTCCCTTCATAAAATCTTTTTATTAATAAAACATTTCACATTATATCACCGAGAAATGTTCAAATTATGACAAAATAGTAACATAAGTTTAATATAGTTGTAAATTTATTGTGAAGATTTTTTGAATTTAAGACAAGTAGTATTTATAATTGATACTTAAATTAAAAAGTTAATTAATTACACTGTGCAAAAACCTATTGAATTAATGAAGTTTATTGTTTATGATTTAATTTGGAATATAAAATAAATACATAATATACATTGAAAAGAAGGAATGGACATGAAAAGAATACACGGAGTTTTTTATGCAATGCTTTCAGCAGCAGCTTTTGGAGTTATGCCTATACTAGCTAAACTTGCATATGATGAAGGAGCTAATGCTGTAACCGTTTTAACGCTAAGATTTTTTTTCGCAGCACTAATGATCCTGCCAATTATGATAGGTAAAAAAATAAGTTTCAAAATAACTAAAAAAGAAGTAAGAGATTTATTTATACTTGGTGGTGGAAATTATTCAGTAGGTTGCCTTACTTTGTTTTTGGCATACAATTATATGTCTGTTGGACTAGCTACTACTATACATTTTATATACCCAGTAGTGGTTACAATTGTTTCTGTAATATTTTTCAAGGAAAAACTGAAAAAAACTAAAATATTTGCACTTATTCTTTCCTGTACAGGCATATATTTATTGGTAGGAGGAGGAAATGTAACATTAGCTCCTATGGGGGTGCTTTTTGCTGTTATTTCAGGATTTTTTTATGCTTTTTACATAGTAGCAGCAGGTAATAGTTCTATAGGAAAAATGAATGTGTTTTCTGCAACCTTCTATTTAAGTGTTGCATCATCTATTATACTTTTTACAAGCGCTATGTGTACAAGCAATTTTGTAATATCCATAAATCCCTATGCTATTGTAGCTATTGTGGGAATTTCATTTATATCTACAGTTATAGCTCTCATGGCCTTTTTAAAAGGTGTAAAGATAATAGGTGCATCCAATGCTGCTGTGTTAAGTACCCTAGAGCCTATAGTTAGTATTGTTTTGGGAGTTATAATTTTAAAAGAAAAAATTACACCAATTATTATATTGGGAAGTATATTAATACTTGTTTCTGTGGTTATAATAACTTTAGGGGAAAAACGAGATTAGTGGCTTAGTGTACCAGGAATTAGTGTGCCAGTTTGCCAGTGCGGAGCGCTAAGGCGCTAGTGGGCCAGTGTGTCAGTGTGCTAGAGTGCAAGAGAATAGAGTGCTAGGAATTAGTGTGCTAGAAGATATGACATAGATAACATTTAGCACCAGTACCTAAATATAGTGCCAAATCATTTATGGATCGGCCACTAATACAAAAGTGTTGTTTATTTAAAAAAAGTGGGAGACCGCTAATTTATATAGAAAGGTGGAATTGAAAATGAGTAGAGTGTTAGATAATTTAAATCCAAAGGAAGTGTTTTTTTACTTTGAGGAACTTTCAAAGATTCCAAGAGGTTCAGGAGATGAAAAGAGAGTAAGTGATTATTTAGTTAGTTTTGCTAAGGAAAATAATTTAGAAGTAATTCAAGATGAAACTTTAAATGTAATAATAAAGAAACCTGGTACAAAGGGATATGAAAATGCTCCAACAGTGGTTATTCAAGGGCATATGGACATGGTGTGTGCTAAGGAGCCAGGGTTAGAGCATGATTTTACAAAGGATCCATTAAAAATTAAAGTGGAGGGAGATTTTGTAAGAGCAGAAGGAACTACTTTAGGTGCTGATGATGGTATTGCAGTAGCCTATGGCTTGGCAGTACTTGCAGCTTCTGATATCCCTCACCCACCAATAGAATTACTGGTTACTACAGATGAAGAAACCGGTATGGGTGGAGCTCAGGGACTAGATCCTGCTAATGTAAATGGAAGATTACTTTTAAACATAGACTCAGAAGAAGAAGGAAAGTTACTTGTAAGTTGTGCTGGTGGACTTAGAGACAAAATAACTCTTCCAGTGGTATTCCAAAATGCAGAGGGATTAAAAGCTGTAGAGGTTAAGGTTCATGGATTAAAAGGCGGTCACTCAGGTATGGAAATAAATAAGGGAAGAGGAAATGCCAATAAATTAATGGGTAGATTCCTAAATGAACTTATGAATTCCATGGATTTAAGAGTAGCAGCTATAAATGGCGGAGAGAAGGACAACGCTATTCCAAGACAAAATACAGCAGTTGTATTAGTTAAGGAAGAAGAAATGGCTATTTTGCAACAGAAGGTTAATGAATTTACAGAAACTTTTAAGAAGGAATTAGAAACTGCAGACAAGGATGTAATCATAAGTTTAAATCCTTTAAATGAAAAAATAGAAAAAGTATTCTCAAAGGACACTTTAGAAAAAGCTATAAATATTTTGATTTTAATACCAAATTCAGTGCAAACTATGAGCATGGCTATAGAAGGTCTTGTAGAGAGCTCAAGCAATATTGGTGTAGTAAATACTTTAGATAACTCAATAGAGTTTGTAAGTGCTACTAGAAGCTCAGTGGATTCATTAAAGGAAGAAATACATTTAAGAGCAGCAGCTATTGCAAAAGCTTATGGAGCAGAAATAGAAACTTTTGCACCATATCCAGCATGGCAATATAGAGCAGATTCAAAATTAAGAGAAGTATGTGTTGAAGCCTATGAAGAAATGTATGGTGAAAAGCCAGAAATAGCAGCAATACATGCAGGACTTGAGTGCGGCTTATTCTCAGGAAAATTCCATGACATGGATATGATTTCCTTTGGACCAAACATGTACGATGTGCACACTCCACAGGAACATATAAGCATATCTTCTACAGAAAGGGTTTGGAAATATTTGTTAGAAGTGCTGAAGAGAATTAAGTAAGAAGTGACAAGTGATAATTGACAATTGACAGTTGACAGTTGACAATTGTCAATTAATTAAGAATTAAGAATTAAGAATTAGAAATTAAGTAAAAAGTAAGAGGTAAGAAGTGATAATTGACAATTGACAGTTGACAATTGACAATTAATTAAGAATTAAGAATTAAGAATTAAGGATTAAGAATTAAAAATTAAGTAAAAAGTAAGAGGTAAGAAGTGATAATTGACAATTGACAGTTGACAATTGACAGTTAATTAAGAATTAAGAATTAAGAATTAAGTAAAAAGTAAAAATTAAGTAAGAAATTAGTGTGCCAGGAATTAGTTTGCTAGCGTGCTAGTGTACTAGAAATTAGTTTGTTAGATTGATAGGGGTTTGGCATTTAAAATTTGATATTTGATATTTGAACTTTGATATTTGAACTTTGAACTTTGATATTTATAAAATCCCCTGTTACCTACAAATTAATTATAAAAAACTCTTTGAGTTTTATCCTTAACTCTTACTTCTTACTTATTAACTTTTACTTCCCACTCTTACTTCTTATCTTTTAATTATTTTTCAAATTATAGTTAATTCGTAAAAGAGATTTATTTTTAATTGGGAAAGTTTAGTTAAATAACAAATAATAAGGGGAGATAGTAATGAGTTTTAATGAACTTACTCTAATAGCTTTGGCTCTTTCATTAGATGCTTTTGGGGTAGCTATTAGTCTTGGAATATGCAATTTAAAATTTAGAAAAAGTGTACCGTATATAGCTTCTTTTGGATTTTTTCAATTCTTTTTTGCATTGGTAGGAGCCTATGCAGGAGTTTTGTTTAATTCCTATATAGCAGAGATGCCAGAGGTTGTTGGCGGTATAATAATTGTTTTGGTAGGAATACTTATGCTTAAAGAGGGATTCCAGCATGAAGAAAATAAATTTATAGAAAGTACCAGAGCCTATTTCATATTAGGAATGTCTGTAAGTATTGATGCTATGGTAATTGGGTTTACAGTACTTAATAGTATAAAGAATAATTGGATAATTTTTAGTGATTCTCTTTACATAGGACTTATAACTGTTATAATGACTAGCATAGCTTTTAGCATGTGCAGATATTTAAAAAAGATAAAAACTGTAAGTGCATATGCAGATTATATAGGCGGAGTAATACTTATTATGTTTGGTCTTAAAATGATATTTTTTTAATATTGAGCAATAATTAGCTGCTTCGGCGAAATAAGCGAAGGAAAAGCTCTCGAATTAATAAAGAGGTTTATGGAACTTTGTATATTTTTTTCAATTTCCATAGGCCTTTTTTATTTCTTTCTAAAAGCATTTTATAGTTAATTAAATCATGAGGAGATTTTTTTTGCAGACCTTTTATATTTACTATGCACATGTTTCCATCAGAAAATTCTACTTCCCAAGTATCTAATCTATACAATTTATATTCATTAAATATACCAGAGGTGCTATATCTTTCAACGGCACCGCCTATGTTTTTGGTTTTCTTTATGGAGTAAATATTTAGGAATATAAGTATTGCAATAAATATAATACATATAAAAATTAAAAACTTTTTCATAGAACCCCACCACCTAGTTAAGAATTAATAATTAATAATTAATAATTAATAATTAATAATTAATAATTAAGAATTAAGAATTAATAATTAAAAATTAAGAATTAAAAATTAAGAATTAAAAATTAAGAATTAAGAATTAATAATTAAGAATTAATAATTAAAAATTAGGAATTAAAAATTAGGAATTAAAAATTAGGAATAAAACTCCTTTGGAGTTTTTGAAAATATAAATTTAAGAAATTCCTATGAAATTTCAACCTTTTACTTACTTAATTGTCAATTGTCATTTGTCAATTGTCAATTATCATTTGTCACTTACGTTGAATGTTCAGTTATATATATTTATAATACCATAAAATTCAAAATATGTAAAAATACATAGATAACCTTATAAAAAAATTTAAATATTTTAGGAGTAAAACATGTGTATTGTGGTATAATATTACTAAATTGTTTTTTTATAATTAAATTAATTTTATCCGATGACTACCTGCCGTAACACTCCCACTTCTAACAAAGTGGGAGATAACGGCAGCTACGTCCCTGGATAACGATCTCTAACCTTCAGTTGGAGTAAAAACTCCATCTGAAGCTAAGAGCTCTGTTTATCCGATGACTACCTGCCGTAACACTCCCACTTCTAACAAAGTGGGAGATAACGGCAGCTACGTCCCTGGATAACCATCTCTAACCTTCAGTTGGAGTAAAAACTCCATCTAAAGGTTAGAGCGCTGTCTATATGTGTAATTTTATTTAATAAGGGGGTGAAGCTGCAAAATAGTTTAGGATTATTTGCAGCAAAGTATGGGAAATGTTAAAAAGCTAAAAAGCAGAGATGAAGTTTCAGACAAGTATAAGTGGGACATAAAAAAGGTTTATGAAACCTTAGAGGAATGGGAAAAAGATTTTAATATTTTAAAAGAAAAGGCACCAAAGCTTTCAAGCTACAGTGGAAAATTATCAGATGGGCATAATCTTTTAGAGTTTTTAAAGCTTCAAGAGGAAGTGTCAAGACTTTTAGAAAAGTTGTATGTTTATGCTCATTTAAGAAGTGATGAGGATACAGGAAATAATACTTTTCAAGGCCTTAAGAATAGGATAGATTCATATCTTGCAGAGGTTATGAGCTTTGGAGCATTTTTTCAGCCAGAAATTTTATCTTTAAATGAAGAAACAATAAAAAAAGCCATGAATGAAGTGCCAGAGCTTAATATGTATGAATTTTATTTACAAGACATATTAAAAATGAAGCCACATACCTTAGATAAAAATACTGAAGAGATTTTAGCTTCTCTTTCAGATTGCTTAAATGCCCCAGGAAATATAAGAGGAATGCTTGCTAATGCAGATATGAGTTTCCCTTATATTAAGGATGACGAAGGTAATGAGGTAGAACTTAGCGAGGGCAATTTTGTTAATTTCTTAAGAAGCAAAAATAGAGAAGTTAGAAAAGAGGCCTTTGAAAAAATATACGGTACTTATTATAAATATAGAAATACCTTTGCTACAGCGTTGACTTCTTCTATTAAAAACTTTATGTTCACATCTAAAACTAGAAGGTTTGAAAGTTCTTTAGAGAGTTCTTTAAAACCTAATAATATACCGTTAGAAGTGTATAATAATGCAGTGGATACTATAAATAAACATTTGGATTCTCTTCATAGATATGTAAGAATAAAGAAAAAGCTTTTAGGGCTTGAAGAAATGCATATGTATGATTTATACGTACCAGTAATAGATACTCCAAAGACTCACATAGAATTTGAAGAAGCTGTAGATATAGTTAAAGAGGGATTAAAGCCTTTAGGAAAAGAGTATTTAGATATATTTGAAAGTGGAGTAAAAAATGGATGGATTGATGTTTTTCAAAATAAGGGAAAGAGAAGTGGAGCTTATTCTTGGGGATGTTATGATACCATGCCATATGTTCTTCTAAATTATAATTATGGGTTAGATGATGTTTCCACATTAGCTCACGAAATGGGACATTCTATTCATTCTTATTATTCAAGAAAAAATCAGCCATTTATATATTCTGATTATGTACTATTTTGTGCAGAAGTAGCATCTATAACTAATGAATGTCTTTTGATAAAAGATCTTATAGATAAGGAAAAGGACGAAAAGAGAAGACTTTATCTTATAAATCAACAGCTAGAAGGAATTAGAACCACAGTATTTAGACAAATTATGTTTGCAGAGTTTGAAAAAATAACTCATGAAACTTTAGAAGCAGGAAAACCTCTTACTAGTGAAGAACTATGTAAGATTTGGAAGGATTTAAATGCTAAATATTTTGGTGAAGATATGATAGTAGACGAGGGCATAGAGATGGAATGGGCTAGAATACCTCATTTTTATTCAGATTTTTATGTATATCAATATGCCACTGGCTATGCTGCAGCTAATTCTTTTAGCACTGCTATTTTAAATGAAGGCGAAAAGGCTGTAGAAAAATATAAAGGTTTCTTAAAAAGCGGAGGCTCTGATTATCCAATAAATATTTTGAAAAAAGCAGGAGTAGATATGACCACTGCTAAACCTTTAGAGGATACTATTAAAAGATTTGATAAACTTTTAGATATGTTAGATAAATAAAACACTTAAAACCTTAGTTTAATATACGATAATAAATATGTGGTATTGCATAAATTAAGTCATATGCTAGAGAATTTTCATTTAGCCTTTTTTCTAGCATATGGCATTATAATAAAATTTCATCTGATGAGGAGTAAAAGCATGAGGTTGGAGTGTATTGATAACGTAAGGGAAATGGAAGTGCTTGGGAAAAGTATATTGAGTGATGATGGACAGATACTTTTAAAGTCTGGTGTAGTGTTGACAGACAGATACCTAAAAAAATTAAAAACCTTAGGAGTATACTATATATATGTTGAGGATGAAAGACTTGAAGATGTAAAGGTTGAAGATACAGAGCTGACAGAATTAAAGCAATGTGCCATTAAAAGTTTGTCCAGAGTTGCCAAAAATGTGAGTCTAAATGGAGAGAGAGAAGTAAAGGATAGTATAGAAAAAGTTAAAAGCTTAGTGGAGTATATACTTGATAATAAAGACGTGGATAAGAGTCTTAATGACATAAAGACTTATGATAATTATACATATGTACATTGTTTAGATACAAGTATTATGGCTACATTTTTAGCTGCTTCCTTGAATATTAATAAAGATAAAATAAAGGAACTAGCCACTGGTGCAGTGTTACACGATGTGGGTAAGACCAAAATTTCAAATAAAATTATAAATAAAACAGGAAAACTTACAGAAGAAGAGTTTAAAGAAATAAGAAAACACCCTATATATGGAAGAGATATATTAGAAAAGAAGTTTTATATGTCTGATATTATATTAAAGACTGTTTCTGAACATCATGAAAGGGTAGATGGAAAAGGATATCCCTATGGATTAAAGGGAAATAATATTTCTAAGTATGGAAGAATTGTGGCCATTTGTGATGTATATGATGCAGTGAGTAGTGATAGATGCTATAGAAGAAGATTTTCCCCTAGTGAGGCTTATGAACTTATATTGGCGGGTAGTGGCAATGCTTTTGATGAGGATATGATAATGAAGTTCAGAAATACTTTTTCTGTATACCCTCTAGGAGCAAAAATAAGATTATCTAATGGTATAGAAGGATATGTTTCGGGACAAAACAAAGGATATCCAGACAGACCAATCATAAGAGTATTTGATGATTATAATAAATCTTCATATAAGGAGATAGATTTATTGAAATGCACTAATGTAACTGTTAAGGGATTAAGTTAAAATTTTAAAAAGGAAGTTTGAGTAGGTATGATAAGAAATAAAAACTGGTTTATTACATATATTTTAATAGCAATAAATATAATTATGTATTTAATAAGTGCTTTTCTTTCAGGAAGTATATTGGAGATGGATGCAAGAGTACTTGTTTATTTAGGAGCTAACTTTGCTCCACTTATAGATATGGGAGAATATTATAGATTTATAACATGTGCATTTTTGCATGGTGGAATTATGCATATAGCTTTAAATATGTATGCACTTTACGCTATAGGTCCACTAATAGAGAAAACCTATGGAAAATCAAAATTTACATTAATATATTTTATTTCGGCAATCATAGCTTCATTTTTTAGTTATAAATTTTCCATTGGAGTTTCCATGGGGGCTTCCGGAGCTATTTTTGGACTCTTAGGAGCAGCACTAGTTTTATCTATAAGGATGAGAAAGGTAATTGGAGAAGATTTTAAGAGAAGTATCATATCTGTAATTTTAGTAAATGTAATAATAGGTTTATCTATTTCAAACATAGATAATTTTGCTCATCTAGGAGGACTTTTGGGGGGGACTTTAGTGAGCATGGTAGTGTTTAAAAAGAGAGAGACGTATTAGTTAATAAGTAATAGTTAATAACTCAACTTTCGCATATTATACTATATAAGGTAAGAGAACAGGGGTTAAACAGGTGCTAGGTACTAGGTGCTAGGTACTAGGTTCTAAGTAATAACTCAATTTTCGCATATAAATTTTAAGGTTTACACTATATAAGGCAAGATATCGGGTACTAGGTGCTAGAAACTAGAATCTAGTACCTAACTAAGTGCTGCCTATCTGCAAATTTTATATTTTTATTTTATAACTGCGAAAGTTGAATTAATAAGTGATAGTGAATAAGTAATAGTGAATAATGGATAAGTAATAGTT
>NZ_CABDWS010000090.1 GCF_901447495.1 Haloimpatiens lingqiaonensis | reverse complement strand
ACATTTAGTTCTATTTTTTAGATAAATAAATAATTATATAAATATTGTTTGAAATTTTATGCAATTTTATTAATGATTTTTTTAATAAATTTTTACATTTAAGAGTTAATATAACCCATAAGTTAAATATATATACAAATAACCTATAAACTAATACTGCTTTATGCTATTAAATAAACAATTAAATATTAAACAAAACTACAGTGGTAATATAAAATAAAAAGCCACTCCTCTTTCAGTATTTTCCACCGCACACTCTCCGCCATGTAAAGCTATAATGTTTTTTACTACCGCAAGTCCTATTCCTGTACCTCCAAATTTTCTACTTCTTGATTTATCAACTTTATAGAATTTATCCCATATCCTATCAAGTTCTTCTTTTTCAATACGCTCCCCTTCATTTTCCATCTCTATCTTAATTTTTTCATTTAGCTTTACCATATTCACAAATATGGTACCTTGCTTTTCAGTATGTCTTATAGCATTGGTCAATATATTGTATATAACCTGTTCTATCCTATTCCAATCTGCATTTACCTCTATATTATCAACTAAATTACATTGAATATTAATGCTTTTCTCCTTAACAATGCCCAAAAATCTTTTTACAGTGGATTTAATTAATTCATCTATGAAAAACTTCTCTTTAACCAACTTAAAATTTCCACATTCTAGCAAGGATAAATCAAGCATGTCATTGATTAGCCCTGTCATCTTTTTAGACTCATCCATTATTACATCAATATAATATTCCTTATCTTCATCATCAAACACATTATCCTTAATGCCCTCCGCATATCCTTCTATTAATGTTATAGGTGTCTTAAGCTCATGAGAAACCGCCGCTACGAATTCCCTTCTCATTTTTTCTAACTGCCTTTCCTTTTCAATATCTTCTTCTAATTTTGCATTTGCTTCTTTTAAAGATGTCAAAGCCTCTTGTAAATTGTCAGATAAAAAATTCAGTGTAGTGGCAAGGCTTCCTATTTCATTTTCACTTTTCACGGTACACTTTTCATTAAAATCTAATTCGGCCATTTTTAAGGCTGTTTTATTTATTTGTATTAAAGGCTTAGTTATAATATTAGAATAAATAAAAGAAGCAACTATTATAAGTAAAATTGCAACTATAAAAAAATATATGTAGAATTCCTTTATTACAGATACTGCCTCATTTACTGGTTCTAATGAATCAAATCCAAAGATAATCTGATTTTTTTCTTTAATAGGTAATATATAAACTATATTTTTTCTTGGACCTTCTTTTTCTCTTTGAGGTTCTAAATAGGTCTCACCTTTATTATTAGTCATAATTTCCTGAAACTTATACGTATTAGGAACCCATTTATTTATAAAATCACTCATATACATTGTCTTCATTTTTTCTGGCTTCAAATATTGCCGCCTTAAAAACATTTGTATATTTCCTGAAGATTCTAAAATACTAATGTCTACATTGCTATTCATATGATATTTTTCTACTAAATTTGTAATTTCTTCACTAGTGGTGGTTTTTTTGTATTCTTCTTTAAAATTACTTACAACCGATTGTATATCCTTTCTTTTCTTATTTACATAAAATTTTTGAAAAAACAAAGTTTGAGTAATTAATATTATAATAATAAAAATTATAAATACTAAAGACGTTATAATAAAAAGCTGCTTTGATATACTCTTTTTACTCTTCATTTTTCACCTCGAATTTATATCCGTATCCTCTTACAGTATATATGGCATATGCCCTTGTACCAAGTTTTTCTCTTAATCGTTTAATATGAGTATCCACAGTTCTCAAATCTCCATAATAATCCTTTCCCCAAACAGCATCTAATATCTGCTCTCTTGTTAATACTAGTCTATTGTTATCCACAAAATAAACAAGAAGCTGAAATTCTTTAGGTGAAAGGTTTATTTCTTTTTCATCTATAGTTACCCTGTGGGAATTCTTATCTATATAAATACCTGCAAATGCACATTCCCTATCATCTGTAATCTGGGAATTATAAGTTCTCCTTAAAGAAGCTTTTACATTAGCCACAAGTACCTTGGGACTAAATGGTTTAGTTAAATAAATATCTGTTCCCAATTCAAATGCCAATAAAGTATCCTCTTCTTCTGCTTTAGCTGTAAGCATAATCACTGGTATGTTAGAAAATTTTCTTACCTCATTTAATACTGTCCAACCATCCATTACAGGCATCATCACATCTAGTATCATAAGCTTAATATTATTTTCCTTTAAAATTTTTATAGCTTCCATGCCATTTTCTGCTTCCATAGTATTATAATTATTCTTTTTCAAATATGCCACAATAAGCTTTCTAATTCTCTCCTCATCATCCACTATAAGAATAGTATCCATCATAAACTCACACTCCATGTTATATCTAGTTCTACACACAATTTCTGCTTTTGCATATACAAAAGCAATTATATTAACTATTTAGCAATGTATTAATTACTCTTAATTTGTTAATTATTCAAATTTCGCAGTTATAAAATAAAAATATAAAATTTAATATGAAGATTAAATCTCCTTTAGAAATTAACTATAATTTGAAATTTACAGATAAGTAATAGGTAAGAGGTAAGGATAAAACTCAAAGAGTTTTTTATAATTAATTTGTAAGTAATAGTTGTGCCGAAAATTCAGCCTTGCTGAATTTTTTAAAGGAACTCTCATCTTTTACCTATTAGTTCTTACCTTTTAACTCTTACTTCTTACTTTTTACCTCTTTCCTACTCTACAATTTCCTATAATTCTTTCTCAATATACTGCTATTTTATACTATATTAATTATAATTCACATGGAATATTAAAAAATACCCCTACGAAATACTTCGCAGAGGAATAAACCTATTTTATTCAAATCTTAGTGCTTCTATAGGATTTAATTTAGAGGCCTTGCTTGCTGGATACATTCCAAACAATATACCCACAAATATTGAAAAAGCTACTGCTCCTATAACTACACTACTTGATATTACAATGGTCATTTTAAGAAGCGTTTGTGCAATATAAGCTATGAAAAATCCCGTTAATACTCCTATTAATCCACCTAGACAGCTTATTATTGATGATTCCATTAAAAATTGAATTAATATAATTCTTCTTTTGGCTCCTATAGCTTTTCTTATTCCTATTTCCCTAGTTCTCTCTATAACTGATACAAGCATTATATTCATAATACCGATACCGCCTACAATAAGTGATATAGCTGCAATTCCAGTAAGCATCATAGTCATACTGCTATTGGTTTCATTTGCTGTACTAAGCAAACTGGTTTGATCGAATATTCTATAACTGTCTGTATCATTATTAAACTTTTTGTTCAAAAATAGCTGTAAATAACTTATAGCTTCACTTACTTTATCTTTATCTGTTGCTTCTACATAAAAAGTTTTAATATCAGTGTTTTTAAACAATCTTTGAGCAGTGCTTATAGGCAATATTATTTTATCGTCTCCAGAACCACCCATGCTACTACCTTGGGATTCTAAAACTCCTACTATAGAAAAATTAATTCCATTTATATTTACAACTTTTCCAATTACATTTGTTGTTCCAAATAAGTCATTTGCCGTATCTACACCTATAACTGCAACTTTATATCTGTTATCTATATCCCTTTTGTTTAGGAATCTACCGTAATTTACATATGTTTTTCTTATATTGGAATACTCCGGTGTAGATGCTTCCACTGAAGTATTTGTTGATTTACTTCCTGCTTTAACATCTATATTATTTTGTGTAAATAATGGTGCAATTTCCTTTATTCCGGGTTTACTTTTTAATTCAGCTATTTCTTCATCTGTAAAACTTTTTGTCCTTTTACCAACTATATTAACCGTTATCAAGTTAGTCCCCAGTTTTTCTATTTGAGATTGAACCTGCTGTTTAGTTCCCTCCCCCATGCCTACAAGTACTATTACAGATGAAATCCCAATAATTATACCTAGCATGGTTAAAAAAGATCTCATCTTATTGGTCCATATGGACTTTATAGCCATCTTAAAAAGTCTAATTATCTTCATAGGCTCACCTCTTTGCTTAGGTTTCCCTTGCTTAAACTTTCTATACTTAGATTTTCTTTACTTAAACTTTCTATACTTAGATTTTCCTTACTTAGGCTTCCCTTAATTAAGTTTTCTTTACTTAGATTCTTTTCCTTTAAATTCTCTTTTAAAACATCCAATACTATTTTTCCATCCTTTATGGTTATAATTCTTTTTGCTTTATTGGCAATTTCCTTATCATGAGTAATTAAAATTATAGTATTCCCTTCTTCATTTAGGTCTTTTAACATTTTTAATACTTCTTCTCCCGTTTTACTGTCAAGAGCTCCAGTTGGTTCATCCGCCAAAATAATTTGAGGATTTGTAACTAAGGCCCTGGCTATGGCAACCCTCTGCATTTGACCCCCAGATAATTCCGTTGGTTTGTGCTTAATATGCGTTTTTAAACCAACCTTCTCCAAGCACTGATCTGCTTTTTCTCTAATTTCTTTTTCACTTAGTCCCATATAAATTAGCGGCAATTCAACATTTTCAAGTATACTTAATTTGGGTAGCAAACTATAATTTTGAAATATAAATCCTATTTTGTTATTTCTGATTTCAGCTAATTTATCATCACTACACTTTGTATTTAGCCCATCTAATATATACTCCCCTTTTGTGGGTATATCCAGACAACCTATAATATTCATTAAAGTAGTTTTTCCAGCTCCTGAAGAACCTACTATAGCCACAAATTCTCCCTTTTTAATATTTAAATCTATATTTTCTAATGCCTTATATTCTCCTTTTCCCATTTTATAATTTTTACATATATTATTCATTTTTATAACATATTTCTCTTCAATATTTTTATTCATACAGTACTACCTCCCCGTCAACCAACATTACAAATCACCTATTAACTATATTTTCACCTATTTAGTGCTACCTCAAACCAATATTCAGTACTACTTCACCTTTATTTATTTTATTTGTTTTATTTGCTTGCTTATTTGCATTTATTTATTTTGTTTTATTTGTCTTTTGACGATTTACCATTAGGCATACCAGGCATATCCATTCTATTACCCATACCTCCAAAGTTATTCCTCATATTATTATTCCTCATATTATTAGTATTTGTATTACTGCTTTCAGGTAATGCTATAAGAATTTTTTGTCCTTCCTTTATTCCTTCCAAAATTTCGATATAATTTTCATTTTCTAGTCCTGTTTTTACTTCCACTAAATTACCATAACCACTTAAGTCAGCTTTTCTAGTTGTACTGCTTCCAAATTCATTATTATCCGTTTCACTACTTTGCTTTCTATTAAAATTCACATCATTTCCATATTTTCCATTAACTTTTGACTTACTACTAGTGGCATTCTTATCATTATTATTACTACCAATATTACTATTAATATTATTGTTACTATTACTAGTATTGTTACTATTAATAGTATTGTTACTATTAATAGTATTGCTACTACTTTCATTAGTATTATTACTACTATTACTTTCATTATTGGTATCAGTAATCATGATGTATTTTTTACCATTTCTATCTATTACCGCTTCTGCTGGAACTATCAAAGCATTTTGTTTACTGTTAACTAATATGTCCACATTGACATTCATTCCTATTTTTAACCCTTCATAATTTTTCATAGCTATAGTAACATCATAATTTGTTACATTATTATTACTTGTTCCCGTTTCTGATATAAACTCAACTGTTCCCTCATATGCTTTATTTTCAACAGCACTAGCACTTATCTGAACCTTTTGATCTTTTTTTATCTTTGAAATATCCAATTCATCTATGGATGCCTTAATTTTCAATGATGTTGGATCCATTATAGAAATTACTGTCTTTCCACTTTGAACATTATCTCCATTATTATTGTTCTTTTCCACTACTACACCATCAATAGGAGCTGTAAGAACAGCTTTATTCATTTGGCTATTTGCATAATCTAAATCCTTCTGTGCTTCATTTACAAGTAAATTCTGTAAATTAATTTCTTCATCTGTTTTAGCTTTCTCCAATTGGAGTTTTTGTTTTTCTAAATTAATTTCTGCATTACTAATCTGCTGTCTTAACTGCTCGCTTTCAACTCTACATATGATTTGTCCTTTTTTTACTCTATCTCCAACTTTCACGGCTAAATCTTTTATTTCTCCATTATTATTAGTAACCACTTCTTTAGTAACATCTGCAAATACAGTTGCTGTTCCCTGTACACTTACCTTCATATCCCCTTTTGTTGCACTTGCAGTTATGTATCTTGTATTTACTGCCATTTTCTTTCCTTTACTATATTTATTAAATATCCACCATCCTCCCGCTGCAATACCTGTTACAACTAAACCTACAAAAACTATTTTTACTAATTTTTTATTCACTATTTTCCCTCCTCATTTTTAGCAATAATATTACTTTACTTCTTAATATTTTACAATAATATACATTTTAAATAATCTGATAAACAAAGTTTACCTGTTCCCAGTGACACTTTAGTGACAACTTTGTTAACAAATTATAAATTAAGACAAGCAGGGGACGGTTCATTAAATTTAGTTAGATTTAGTGAACCGCCCCTATATTTACATATTTATTTATATTTACATCCCCAGCTATATATATCTACAAGCTCCGTTTGTATTTAATTTCAACTATATTTACAACTTTGTTTGTGTCATTTATTTAAACTCAATCCATCAATTTCTCCCATTTCAAAATTTAATAAATTTTACTGTTATATTCTAATGACCATTAATTAGGACATTAATTAGAATCAATTTTTATTTATTGAAGATATAAAAATTAAATATTTTAATTTCTAATATATTTTTGTATTATTATATAATTATGTATATTTAACTTAATTATGGAAATAATATTTCAAAAGAAAGCTAAATCTATGAAACTTCTTTTATTTTTATTACTATGGTAAGTTTTTATTGTTTAAGCGTGAATAAACTTATCTGGATTTCCCAATTTATACTCGCTATTTATATGATACAAATTTCCACAAGTTATTTAAAGCTATCCTTACATGGATGGACTTTTAGCTTATTAAAAACTTGAAATATTATTCAACTTAATAACCAGATAAGTTTTTTATTTTAAATAATAAATTAATGATTTAATTTATTAAATTTATTAATTTAAATACCAACTAGCTATAGCCTATTGCATACAATTTAATACATCTTTAACTCATTTATTACAATTATTAATTTTATGACAAATAAAACCTTAATTGTATATAACTATATTTATATTACAATGTAAATTAACTCATAATAATTAACAATAATCTTTTTTGAAATTAAGTGTTGTTTAATTATATTTAATTAATATTCAATTACAAGGAGTGTGTTATCAATGCCTCGCAGCTATAGAATTGTAGCCCCTAATTCTGTATATCATATTATGTCCAGAAGCTTAACAGAGTTTCCTCTATTCCGTGATGATCAAGATAAAATCAAATTTCTCACATTGATAAAAAAATACCAGATGCAATACAACTTTTCCGTTTATGCCTATTGCCTAATGACTACCCATTTTCATTTAATAATTTCTGATCCTACAACAGATTTAAGCTCTTTCATGAAAAACATAAATCAATGCTATGCCCAATATTATAATAAAAAGTATAATAGAAATGGCAGTGTGTTTAGAGATCGTTTTAAAAGTATTATTGTTGATAATGATAATTACCTACTTACTCTTTCAGCTTACATACACAAAAATCCAAGTTCAATAAAAAAGTATAAAAATTGTATTGAAAAATATAAATTTTCAAGTCTTAGTGTGTACCTAGGACTTAATAAGGATCCTTTTAACATTTTAAACGAATCTTATGTTATGAGTATCTTTAGTAAAAATATAAAAAAAGCTAGGGAAAATTATATACAATTTGTATATGGTTGTAATGAGCATTCTCTAATGAAAGCCATTGAATTTCAAGATTCAAACTCGGAATATAGAAGTGAAAAAACTACTATTTTAAAGAGCTATACTCCTGAAGATATACTAAATTTTATAACTTCCTATACAAAACTAAGAAAGTGGCAAATTCTTATGAAAAATAAACATAATTCTTCCTCAAATAAAGCTTTACTTATTTTTTTATTACGTTGTTTAGGACATCTAACTCAAAAGGAAATCTGCAACTTCATTGGTAATATAACTCAATCTAGCGTTTCACAACTTTGTTCTTTAGGTACAAAATTAGTACTGGAAAATAATAATTATAAAAACATAGTAGAAGATTTTTTACAATTTACTTCTACTTAATGACTCTCTTATTAGTTACACACTTGCAATTACATTTTTTATATACAACTTGATAACAAACAACTTAATCCCTAAATTATTTATTACACATTACATTTTATTTGAATTACATTTGCATATATTTGTTTATGCTACCATAATAAAATTAGGTCACTTCTTAAATAAAATACGTTATCCTTTTAGTATTATGTTATGCTAAAAGGAGTATAGAAGTAAGTGATTACACTGACTGACAGAAAAACAAAAGATAATATTAAAACATTAAAACATTAATTATTAATTAAAACAAGACAATCATTTTTCAATCATTTTTGTGGACATTTGTGGACAAGTAGGGAACTGGGACAAGTAGGGGACGGTTCATTAAAATTATTGTAATTAAATAATTTTAATGAACCGTCCCCTACTTGTCTACCTGTCCTTGTCTTATTTGTCTGCGTATGTATATAACGTCATCCCCTTAGGCAGTTCTCCACCATTTCTTACTATTTCTATAGCAACTTCTCCTACCACAGCTAAATCCTCTGCATTAAAATAGTATATAGTATTATAATCAAATAAGATGTTTGCAGAACTTGAAAATTCATCATCACCTTGCCATACTATAAAAGTCATATAAACATTATTCATAAATTCAAATCTATATGCCATATGGCCGCTTTTTACTCTTTCTGCTCCCATCTTTTCGAAAATCCGCTGAAAAAATTCTAAATTATCTCCAAATAACTTAGCCAGTCTAGCAATAGTCCTGCTACTAAAATTAGGATAATAAGTATGTCCTCCTGGTATTTCTTTATACGTTATATCTTTTCCTGTAGGCGGGATACCTTTTCCATTTACTAAATATCTTAAAAATATAGTTTTAATGGTATATCCTTTTATCTCTTGTCCATCTTCATTAAATGTATCTGCGGATGGATACTCTACGTAGTAATTTTTTCCCATGAGTCTTATTTTAAAAGTCTTTCTTTCCTCTTCATATGTTACACCTGTAAGTTTCTCCATTTCCTTAGGATTGTGATTTTTAAATATATTTTGAATATATTCATAGGGAACTCTACCCTGTCTATTATCAATATCCTTTGATGCTGTCATATGATCACCCCCATTAATATTACGATACCTTACATTCTCATATTCAATATTAATATAATAATTTTTTTATTCACCATTAATATTAACTAAAAAAATCCTTCCAACCTAGTAACACATATTATATCAGATTCATACCATAAAATAATAATAAAGATTTATTAAACTTTAATTTGTACTATAGAAGTGCTCGAATAATTTAAATCATTTAATAAATATTGTACAACATAAAATGCTAGATGACTATAATCAACTCAGTTTAGAACCTTTACATAATTACCATATTCCATGAAAACCACATTAAATTTAGCAAAATATTATTTGCCACATATTACTACATAACATATATAAAATAGATATACTTTAAAATTTTATATTGAAAAACACTATCATATTTAACTATACAAAGATTCAGTAGAAAGGAGTATTTACATGAAAAATACCACTATAAAAATAAATGGATTAATATCTCAAAAACAATTAAGTAATTATAATATACAATATCCCTGCAAAGAAATTTGTAAATCCTATCATATAACTCTTCCTGAAAATAAGCCCAACATACAACTGATACTAGAACTTTCACTTAATGCACAAATTAGCAATTACAAGCATATATTTACTCATGGTAAAAATAAAATTTTTATAGAAGGCTTCTTAAATTCAAAATTATTTTTCAAATCAAACTTATACTCAAAAAATATCTACTACACAGAATTTAGTAGGCCCTTTTCAGAAATTTTACCCATTGAAAATGTTAATACGTTTAATTTAAAACCTACTATATTTATTGAAGAAGCTTTTATTAATCATATAAATGAAAAAAGCTTTTCTATATCAATATTAATGGTAATATGTGAAATTTTAAATAATAATGAATCACCTGAAAAAAATATAGATATTATTTCTAATAACAATTTAAAAATACCTTCCCAAGATATTAGTGCTAATTCTAATCATAATTTGCAAATGCCTGTAGATTATATTAATGCTACTTCTAACAATAATCTAGAAATACCTGTAAATGATATTGATGTTACTTCTAACAATAATCTACAAATGCCTGTAGATGATATTGATGCTGCTTCTAACAATAATCTGCAAATGCCTGTAAATGATATTAACACTGCTTCTAATAATAATCTGCAAATGTCTGTAAATGATATTAACACTGCTTCTAACAATAATCTACAAACACCTATAAAGGATACTAATATGGTTCATAATAATAGCTTCCAAATACCTGTAGAGGATATTCATTCTTATTTAAAAGATAATTTACAAATTCCCTCTGAGCTCATAAATAATTCTTTAAAAACCACTTCAAAAGAACAAGAGGGAAAACCTGTAAGTGTAACTATTGAGTATGATATGAATACCAGTGAAGAATGTTTTAAATAAAAACTTAAAAGTACATTTCAGTAACCTTATATAGTCCGTATTAATATACTATTACTATGAATATCTAATATTATCAATTTTAATAAATAAACTATAGGGAGGTTAATTACATGGATAATGTTATTGAAAAAAATGATAAAAACAAAAGTTTTGTTGATATAAATCCGTGTACCATTTCGGATTTTTGTAATAAAACTGATGGAAATAGCTGTATTCATTTTGATCCTTGTGAACTTTGCAAAAGTGCTACATTAGATCCTATTAATGTAGCCAACACATCGAGATTATTAGAAGTAAATGTATGTTTAAAAAACGTTTGTCGTGGTAAGGAGTTAACTGTAGGGTGTATAATTATGGATAATTGTAACACAGTATTAGCCTATAAATCTCAAACCTTTACTTTAAGTGGTGGATGTCCATGCTCTGCCCAAGAAGATGCATTAGCATATGACAAGACTAACTCTATCAATGCAAATTCACCATGTACAAATGTAAATAGAAGATTTAGCTTTATTCTTCCTAATAATGATTTATGTTCAGCGCTAAATCTAAGAGTTAAAATTATTGCAAACTACACCCATCCATGTTAAAAATTCTATTACTAACTTAACTTCTTTAATTTAAGAAGTTGAAATACCAATTGTAGATTCAAATTCCTTGGCAGGAATATAGTTACAGTGTTTCACACTATATTGGTCCTATAAATAACTTGAAAATTTTTCTAAGAAGCT
>NZ_CABDWS010000089.1 GCF_901447495.1 Haloimpatiens lingqiaonensis | reverse complement strand
TGATAATACTGTTGTGATTGCTGCTGTTAATGTTGTCTTACCGTGGTCTACGTGACCTATTGTTCCTATATTTACGTGTGGTTTACTTCTTTCAAATTTTGATTTTGCCATTGTTCTTCCTCCTTACAATAAATAAATTAATCATTTATCTTTAAGCTATTTTTTTAACTAAAAATATTATTTTCTTTCATTAATTACTTTTTCTTGTATACTCTTTGGTACTTCTTCATTGTGATCAAACTCCATTGAGTAGTTTCCTCTACCTTGAGTTTTTGATCTTAATGATGTAGCGTAACCAAACATTTCTGATAGTGGAACGAAGGCTCTAATAACTTGAGCACCTGCTCTTTGCTCCATTCCTTCTATTCTACCTCTTCTAGAGTTAACGTCTCCCATAACATCTCCCATGTATTCTTCTGGGATTACAATTTCAACTTTCATTACTGGCTCAAGTAATACTGGGTCAGCTTTGCTCATAGCGTTTTTAAATGCCATAGAACCAGCTATCTTGAAGGCCATTTCTGAAGAGTCTACATCATGGTAAGAACCATCAACTAATTTAACTTTGAAGTTTACTGTAGGATATCCAGCAACAATACCTGTTCTTGATGCCTCTTTTATACCATTTTCTATTGGTGCAATATACTCTTTTGGTACAGATCCACCAACGATAGCATCTTCAAATTTAAATATCTCTTCACATGGTTCCATTTCAATCCAACAGTGACCGTATTGTCCACGTCCACCTGATTGTCTAACAAACTTACCTTCAGCTCTAACAGCTTTTCTGATAGTTTCTTTGTAAGCAACTTGTGGTTGACCAACATTACACTCAACTTTAAATTCTCTTTGAAGTCTGTCAACAATTATTTCAAGGTGAAGTTCACCCATACCTTCTATTATTGTTTGACCAGTTTCTTGATTTGTAAATGTTCTAAATGTTGGGTCTTCCTCAGCTAGTTTTTGAAGTGCAATACCCATTTTTTCTTGACCAGCTTTTGTTTTAGGCTCAATAGCAACAGATATAACTGGTTCTGGGAATTCCATGTTTTCAAGTATTACTGGACTGTTTTCATCACATAAAGTGTCTCCAGTTGTTGTATTTTTAAGACCAATTACAGCTCCTAAATCTCCAGCTCTTAACTCTTGTACTTCAGTTCTGTGATTTGAGTGCATTTTAACAAGTCTTCCTATTCTTTCTCTTTTACCTTTGTTAGAGTTTAGTACGTAAGTACCACTTTCCATTACTCCTGAGTAAACTCTTGTGAAAGCTAATTTACCTATGAATGGGTCAGTAGCTATCTTAAATGCTAGAGCTGCAAGTGGCTCATTGTCATCACTATGTCTAACTATTTCTTCTTTAGTTTCTGCATCTACTCCTGGTACTGGAGGTACATCTAATGGTGATGGTAAATACTTAACTGCAGCATCTATCATCATCTGTACACCTTTGTTCTTGTATGAAGAACCACATACTACAGGAACTATTTCATTGTTACATACACCTTTTCTTAATGCAGCATCAATTTCCTCTACTGTTAACTCTTCACCATCAAGGTATTTCATCATTAATTCTTCATCTAATTCAGCAACTGACTCTAGCATTTGAGATCTATAGTCTTCTGCTAATTCCTTCATATCTTCTGGAATTTCAGTTGTTTCTATTTCTTTTCCTAAATCATCTTTGTATATTCTAGCATTGTTTTCTATTAAGTCTATTATTCCTAAAAAGTTTTCTTCTTTTCCTATTGGTAATTGTATAGGAACTGCATTAGCATGCAATCTTTCTCTCATCATGCTTACCGCTCTATAGAAGTCTGCTCCTAATATATCCATCTTATTTATGTATGCTACTCTTGGAACATTATACTTGTCTGCCTGTCTCCATACTGTTTCAGATTGAGGTTCAACTCCACCTTTAGCACAGAATACACCAACAGCACCATCAAGTACTCTTAGTGATCTTTCAACTTCAACAGTGAAATCTACGTGTCCTGGTGTGTCAATTATATTAATTATATGACCCTTCCATTGACAAGTGGTTGCAGCAGAAGTTATAGTTATTCCTCTTTCCTGCTCTTGCTCCATCCAGTCCATTGTAGCACTACCTTCATGAGTTTCTCCAATTTTATGGTTTATTCCTGTGTAGAATAATATACGTTCTGTAGTTGTTGTTTTTCCCGCATCTATATGAGCCATGATTCCTATATTACGGAATTTTTCTAAGGAATATTCTCTTGCCATATGCTTTCCTCCTTCTATCCTGTGAACGATTCAAATTTTAGAAAACTGTTTTGGCAAGGCCAAAACAGTTTTCTGCTAGTATCTGTAGTGTGCGAAAGCTTTGTTTGCTTCTGCCATCTTATGAGTATCTTCTCTTTTCTTAACAGCTGCTCCAGTGTTATTAGATGCGTCTAATAATTCTGCTGCAAGTCTATCTCTCATGTGTTTTTCGCTTCTTTTTCTAGTAGCGTCAACTAACCATCTTAGACCTAATGTCTGTCTTCTTTCTGGTCTAACTTCGATTGGAACTTGGTAGTTTGCTCCACCTATTCTTCTCGCTTTTACTTCTAAAAGTGGCATAATGTTGTTCATTGCTGTTTCAAATACTTCAATGGCATCTTTACCTGATTTTTCAGCCATTATATCGAAAGCACCGTAAACAATTTTTTGAGCAACACCTTTTTTACCATCTAACATTATTTGGTTTACTAATTTAGTAACAACCTTGCTGTTGTACATTGGATCTGGTAATACATCTCTTTTTGCTATATGTCCTTTTCTTGGCACTTTTCTTCCCTCCTTAACATAAAATATTTAAGTTCATCGGTACTCGGCTATTGCCGCAAAGCGCTTTGTCAACCGCACAAAATACAATCTATAATCTATATAAATGCTGAAGACATTGCACTATTAATAAATGAACCTATTTTTTCTTAGGTTTCTTAGCTCCATACTTAGATCTGCTTTGCATTCTATTAGCAACACCAGCAGCATCTAGAGTACCTCTTACAATGTGGTATCTTACACCAGGAAGGTCTTTTACTCTTCCTCCCCTTATAAGAACAACACTGTGCTCTTGTAAGTTATGTCCTATACCTGGTATGTAAGCTGAAACTTCATATCCATTTGTTAATCTAACTCTGGCAATTTTTCTTAACGCTGAGTTAGGTTTTTTAGGAGTTGTTGTTTTAACTACTGTACATACTCCTCTTTTTTGTGGACATTCTTTTAAAGCTGGTGAGCCAGATTTAGTGACTACTGTCTGTCTGCCTTTTCTAACTAATTGGTTAATAGTTGGCATTTTTACACCTCCTTTTGATTTTTAGCTATATATAAATTATAGTTTTAACAAATTTCTCTTAATGTACATGCTACTGCAGCACCTACATCAATTCCACAAAGTCGTCCTAGTTCCTTCATAGTGTCTATATATACTATTTCAAGGGATTTATCTTTGGCTAAATCAATCAATGGCTGTATAAGCTTAAATTCAGCATCTTCTGCTATATATAATCTTTCACATTGATCTTGTTTTATAGCTTTCAATGTTTGTTTTATCCCAACTGACTTTTTCCCTATAAGCCTACTGGCCATAGCGAAACCCCCTTTATATGATGTATTACAAAGATAAAGTTTAAACTTTATCTTTGTAATAAAACTACACAAAGTGTATTTTAACATTTTAAAATATAGATGTCAACAAATTAGATTTAAGCTTCTATATTATTTTCTTCATCTTCTTCCAAATCTTTGCGATTTAGATTCATTTTTATTCCTCTATATTTATTCATGCCTGTTCCAGCTGGAATCAACTTACCTATTATAACATTTTCTTTAAGTCCAACTAAAGGATCTATTTTACCTTTAATAGCTGCATCAGTAAGTACTCTTGTAGTTTCCTGGAATGAAGCCGCAGATAAGAACGAATCTGTAGCTAAGGCCGCTTTAGTAATTCCTAATAAAGTTACCTTTCCATCTGCTGGTCTATTTTCTTCTTCTAAAGCCTTATTATTTTGCTCTTCAAAGTCAAATATATCTATCATAGTACCCGGTAATAATTCAGTATCCCCTGAATCTTCTATTTTAACTTTTCTAGTCATTTGCCTTACTACTACCTCAAGATGCTTATCATTTATATCAACACCTTGAAGTCTGTAAACCTTTTGTACCTCTGAAAGAAGATAGTTTTTAACTGCATTTATACCTTTGATTCTTACAATATCATGAGGATTTATTGAACCTTCTGTTATTTCATCTCCAGCTTCAATTTGATCCCCATTGTTTACTCTTAATCTTGAACCAAATGGTATATCATAACTAGTTTCTTCACCGGATTCATTTTTAACATATACTACTCTTTTCTTCTTAGTTTCTTCAACTCTTACAGTACCTGCCATTTCACTTATTATAGCAAGCCCTTTTGGTTTTCTTGCCTCAAACAATTCTTCAACTCTTGGAAGACCCTGTGTTATGTCAGCTCCAGCAACTCCACCAGTGTGGAATGTTCTCATTGTAAGCTGTGTTCCAGGTTCACCTATGGACTGAGCCGCAATTATACCAACAGCTTCACCAATATTTATCCTGTTTGCAGTTGCCATATTCATTCCATAGCACTTAGCACATACTCCAAACTTACATTTACATGTAAATACTGATCTTATTTTAACCTTTTTAACACCAGCTTTTTCTACTCTAGCAGCTGTGTTAGCGTCCATGTAAGAATTCTTACTTACTATTATTTCACCTGAATTAGGATCTATTATGTCTTCTGCACTGTATCTACCAGTAAGTCTTTCCTCTAAAGTTTCTATTACTTCATTTCCTTCTTTTATTTCTGAAACTTCGAAACCTTCCTCTGCACCACAGTCTTCAGTCCTAACTATTACGTCCTGGCTAACATCTACAAGTCTTCTTGTTAAATATCCAGAGTCTGCTGTCTTTAACGCAGTATCCGCGTTACCTTTTCTAGCTCCGTGTGTTGAAATAAAATACTCTAATACGTCTAATCCTTCCCTAAATGAAGATCTTATAGGTAATTCTATTATCTTACCTGATGGATTAGCCATTAATCCTCTCATACCAGCAAGCTGTTTTATCTGACTCTTAGAACCTCTGGCTCCAGAGTCCGCCATCATGTATATAGGATTAAATTTATCAAAGTTATCCATTAGGGCGTTAGCAACATCCTCTGTTGTCTTAGTCCACTTATCTATTACTCTTTCATATCTTTCTTCTTCTGATATGAATCCTCTTCTATACATTTTTTCTATTTTTTCAACAGCTTTATCTGTTTCTTCCAATAATATTTTCTTAGCTTCTGGCACTGTCATATCTGATGTAGAAATTGTAATAGCACCTATACTTGAATAATGATATCCTGTAGCTTTTATCTTATCTAGCATTACTGATGTTCCTGTTGGACCGTATTTAGCATAACATTTATCAATTATCTTTCCTAGATTCTTCTTACTAACTAAGAAATCAATCTCTAGTTTAAATTCATTTTCTGGAATACTTCTATCAACAAATCCCAAATCTTGTGGTATGCATTCGTTGAATATTATTTTACCAGGTGTAGTTGCTACAATACTTGAAACTTTTTCTCCATCTAATTCTTTTGTTAATCTCACCTTAATTTTAGCATGTATATCAATTTGACCTAATTGATATGCCATTAAAACTTCTTCAACATTTGAGAATACTCTTCCTTCGCCTTCTGCTCCATCCTTATCTAATGTTAGGTAATATGAGCCTAACACCATATCCTGAGTAGGAACACAAACTGGCTTACCATCTGAAGGTTTTAGTATGTTATGGGCTGCTAACATTAAGAATCTAGCTTCTGATTGTGCTTCAACAGATAAAGGTACATGTATAGCCATTTGGTCTCCATCAAAGTCAGCGTTGTATGCTGTACATACTAATGGATGTAATTTTATAGCTCTACCTTCCACAAGTACTGGTTGGAATGCTTGAATACCTAATCTGTGAAGAGTCGGAGCACGATTTAGTAACACTGGATGGTCTGTAATAACTTCTTCTAGTACATCCCAAACCTCTGTCATAACTCTTTCTACCATTCTCTTAGCACTTTTTATATTATGAGCTACTCCTTTTTCAACTAACTTCTTCATTACAAAAGGCTTAAATAGTTCTAAAGCCATTTCTTTTGGAAGTCCACATTGATACATTTTAAGTTCCGGTCCTACAACTATAACAGAACGTCCAGAATAGTCAACACGCTTACCAAGTAAGTTTTGTCTAAACCTTCCTTGTTTTCCTTTTAGCATATCAGATAGTGATTTTAATGGTCTGTTTCCTGGACCTGTAACCGGTCTTCCTCTTCTACCATTATCTATAAGTGCATCCACAGCTTCTTGAAGCATTCTTTTCTCATTTCTAACTATGATATCTGGTGCACCTAAATCTAATAGTTTTTTCAATCTATTATTTCTGTTTATTACTCTTCTATATAAATCATTCAAATCTGAAGTAGCAAATCTTCCACCATCTAATTGAACCATTGGTCTTAAATCTGGTGGTATTACTGGAATCACGTCAATTATCATCCATTCTGGATTATTGCTAGATTTTCTAAATGACTCTACTACTTCAAGTCGTCTTATAATTCTAACTCTCTTTTGACCTGTGCTTGTTTCTAATTCTTCTTTAAGCTCTATAGATAAGTTTTCCAGGTCTAATTCCCTAAGTAAAACTTTTATTGCTTCTGCACCCATTCCTGCAACAAAGCTATCTTCACCATATTTATCTGCTGCTTCTCTATATTCTTTTTCATTTAATAATTGTTTCTTTAAAAGTGGTGTTTCTTTAGGGTCTAAAACTATATAGGATGCAAAGTATAAAACTTTCTCCAAGGATCTTGGAGATACATCCAAGATAAGCCCCATACGTGATGGTATACCTTTAAAATACCATATGTGGGAAACAGGGGCAGCAAGCTCTATATGCCCCATCCTTTCACGTCTAACCTTTGCTTTAGTTACTTCAACTCCACATCTGTCACAGACAATTCCTTTATACCTTACTCTTTTATACTTTCCGCAATGACATTCCCAGTCTTTTATAGGTCCAAATATTCTCTCACAGAACAATCCATCTCTTTCTGGCTTTAATGTTCTATAGTTTATAGTTTCTGGCTTTTTAACTTCTCCCCTTGACCACGCTCTAATTTGTTCTGGTGAAGCTAAGCCTATTTGTATAGCATCAAAATTATTTAATTCAAACAAGGGTACATCCTCCCTTCATAGTATGGAATTATAAATTAATGTTCATCATTAAAATCGTTAAGTTCTAACTCGCTAAAATCATCCTCAAAGGATAAGTCATAATCCTCTACATTTATATCTAAATCTTCTTCTAGTTCCTTTTCATCTACTTCTACTTCTACCTCATCTCCGTTAGCTTCTAACTTTTCGATACCGATAGGCATAGAATCCTCATTTCCTTCTATGTTTATATCTAATTCTTCCTCTGATTTTTCATCTACATATTCTTTTATTTCTATTTCTTGTTGTTCATCATTTAAAACTTTAACATTTAAGCATAAAGCTTGTAGTTCTTTAATAAGAACCTTAAATGATTCTGGAACTCCTGGTTCAGGTATATTTTCACCCTTAACAATAGCCTCATATGTCTTAACTCTACCAACCACATCGTCAGATTTAACTGTTAATATTTCTTGTAGAGTATATGCTGCACCATAAGCTTCAAGCGCCCAAACTTCCATCTCTCCAAATCTTTGGCCTCCAAATTGTGCTTTACCACCTAGAGGCTGTTGAGTTACTAATGAGTATGGTCCTGTAGATCTAGCATGTATCTTATCATCAACCAAATGGTGAAGTTTTAATATATACATGTATCCTACTGTTACTCTATTATCAAATGGTTCCCCAGTTCTTCCATCATATAAAACTGTTTTTCCATCCTGAGCATATCCTGCTTGTTTTAAACAATCTACTATGTCTTCTTCCATAGCACCGTCGAATACAGGAGTTGCTACATGCCAACCTAATTTACTAGCTGCCCATCCTAAATGAACTTCAAGCACCTGCCCGATATTCATACGTGAAGGAACGCCTAGTGGGTTTAAGCATATTTGAAGTGGTCTCCCATCTGGTAAGAAAGGCATATCTTCTTCAGGTAAAATTCTAGAAATAACACCCTTGTTACCGTGTCTTCCTGCCATTTTATCTCCTATAGATATCTTTCTCTTTTGAGCTATGTAGCATCTTACAAGCTCATTAACTCCTGGTGGAAGTTCATCACCGTTTTCTCTAGTAAATACTTTTACATCTACTATTATACCAGCTTCACCGTGTGGCACTCTAAGAGAGGTATCTCTAACTTCTCTTGCTTTCTCACCAAATATAGCTCTCAAAAGTCTTTCCTCAGCAGTTAATTCAGTTTCTCCTTTTGGAGTAACTTTTCCTACTAATATATCTCCTGATCTTACCTCTGCACCGATTCTTATTATTCCTCTTTCATCTATGTCTTTAAGTGCATCGTCTCCTACATTTGGTATATCTCTTGTAATTTCTTCTGGTCCTAGTTTAGTATCTCTGGCTTCAGCCTCGTATTCTTCTATGTGAATAGATGTAAATACGTCATCACGAACTAATTGCTCTGAAACAAGCATAGCGTCCTCATAGTTATATCCTTCCCAAGTTATAAAGCCCATACGTATATTTTTACCTAAAGCTATTTCACCTAAGTCAGTAGATGGTCCATCTGCTAGAACAGAACCAACTTCAAGTTTATCTCCTTTGGCAACTATAGGTCTTTGATTTATACAAGTCCCTTGGTTTGATCTTTTAAACTTAAGTAATTTATATTTATCTATACCGCCATCTTTATCTCTTCTAACTCTTACTTCCTCAGCATCTACATAAACTACGGTTCCAGCATTTTTAGCCTTTGGAAGTACACCTGAATCTACTGCAGCTTTAAACTCTATTCCAGTTCCAACTATAGGAGCTTGTGGCTTTAATAGTGGTACTGCCTGACGTTGCATGTTTGATCCCATAAGTGCACGGCTGGCGTCATCATTTTCTAAGAATGGAATCATAGCTGTAGCTACAGAAACTATTTGTCTTGGTGATATATCTATTACATCAACATCTTCTCTAGGCACTATTAGAACTTCTTCTTTGTATCTAACGGTTATTTTATCGTCAACAAAATGCCCATTTTCATCAATAGGTTCATTAGCTTGAGCTATTAAGTATCCATCTTCTTCATCAGCAGTAAAATACCTGATTTCATCAGTTATTTTTCCTGCTTTCTTATCTATAATTCTATATGGTGTTTCTATAAATCCATATTCATTTACTCTAGCATAAGCAGCAAGTGAGTTTATAAGACCTATGTTTGGTCCTTCTGGAGTTTCTATTGGACACATTCTACCATAGTGAGAATGGTGAACGTCTCTTACCTCGAATCCAGCTCTTTCTCTTGAAAGTCCTCCAGGTCCTAATGCTGACAACCTTCTCTTGTGTGTCAATTCAGATAATGGGTTAGTCTGATCCATGAACTGTGAAAGCTGAGAACTTCCAAAGAACTCTTTAATAGCCGCCGCTACTGGTCTTATATTAATTAATGCTTGTGGAGTTATTCCCTCTTGGTCTTGAATAGTCATTCTTTCTTTAACTACTCTTTCCATTCTAGATAAACCAATTCTAAATTGATTTTGTAATAATTCTCCTACAGCTCTTAGTCTTCTGTTTCCTAAGTGATCTATGTCATCAGTGTCGCCTATTCCATATGGTAACCCTAATTGATAACTTATAGTTGCAAATATGTCATCTTTAGTTATATGTTTTGGAATAAGTTTATTTATATTCTTCTTTATTTCTGATTTGATAGTTTCTTCATCACTATAACTATCCAATATTTCTTTTAAAGTAGGATAATGTACAAGCTCTCTTATATTCAAATCGTCAATATTAAAGTTTATATGTTCATGTATATCTACAAAGTTATTTCCTATAACTCTTATAACTTTGTCCTCTACCTTTATATCTACTACATTAACGCCTAGATTTTGTATTTTTTTAGCAGTTTCTCTATCGATTTTCTCTCCGCTCTCTACAATGATTTCTCCAGTAGAAGGATTTACTACATCATTAGCTGCTATTTCATTAGATATTCTTAGGTTTAAAGAAAGCTTTTTGTTAAATTTATATCTTCCAACCTTGGATAAATCATATCTCTTAGCATCAAAAAATAGTGAATCTATAAGAGATACAGCACTTTCAACTGTAGGTGGTTCCCCTGGTCTTAGTCTCTTATATATTTCCAATAGAGCTTCTTCAGTATTTTTTGTACTATCTTTTTCTATACTTGCTTTTAATCTCTCTTCTTCTCCAAAGAAATCAGTTAATTGTATATCTGAGCCACAACCCATTGCTCTTGCAAGAATTGTTATAGGCAGCTTTCTGGTCTTGTCAATTCTTACATATATTACATCATTAGAGTCAGTTTCATATTCTAACCATGCGCCTCTATTTGGTATAACTGTTGAAGAAAATAATTTTTTCCCTGTCTTATCCAATGTCAGAGCATAATATACTCCTGGAGATCTGACTAATTGGCTTACAATTACTCTTTCTGCACCATTAATAATAAAAGTACCTTGCTCCGTCATTAAAGGGAAGTCTCCCATAAAAACTTCCTGCTCTTTTATTTCTCCTGTTTCCTTGTTAAGTAATCTTATCTTAACTTTTAATGGTGCTGAATATGTGGTGTCTCTTTCCTTACATTCTTCCACGTAATACTTGATGTTATCAATGTCTAGCTTATAACCTACGAATTCTAGAACAAGATTTCCTGTGTAGTCCTGAATAGGATTTATATCGTCGAATACCTCTTGAAGTCCTTCTTCTAAGAACCATTTGTAGGAATCTAATTGTATTTCAATTAGATTTGGCATTTTTGCTGTTTCTTTAACCTTTGAAAAGCTCATTCTTGTTCTTTTACCAACCTGGATAGGATGTACCATCAAATTTCACCCCTTGTATATACTAAAATAACCATAAACACCAATTTTTATCAACAATCAGTGTAAATGGATTAAAACATTACTATCTTGGTATTATAACCATTTTATATAAAAAAATACAATTTATCATTTTTCGATAATTATCAATGCATTTAGTTATGTTATCACAAATGAAGTCTCATGTCAATATTATTTTTAAGAGAACAGAGATTTAGCATCTAAATTCCAGTAAAAATTTTATTTTTACTGGAATTGTATCTTTTTACATTTACTTAAAGGGCTGGTAAGCCCGCAGACCGATAGGTCGCAAAAATAGATACACTTACCCCTACCCCAAGAAATCTTTAAAATCAATTTCCAGTTTTATATTTGATTAAGTTTTTACAAATAGTGGGTTATGCCAACCATTTTCTATAATAAATCTTTCATCTCTTATATCTTCAATAACATCTATTTGGAGCATATATTTCTTTCTAAAATTTCTTATACACCTAAAAAAATATAATTGCATTAGATTAAATGCTATTATTATAAACATTAATACTGTTTCTATGCCCGTAGGGCTATGAAGAAAACAATGAT
>NZ_CABDWS010000088.1 GCF_901447495.1 Haloimpatiens lingqiaonensis | reverse complement strand
CCTGTTAGAAAAATTTGTTAGTTATTTATAGGATAACTATAAGTATTACCAATGTAATAATATTCATATATATAAATATTTATCTATAAATGGATTTTTAGCTTTTAAAATTAAAGAAGTTAAGTTAATTACTGATTAAAATCCCCTATTGTAATCCTCAAAACAATCTAAACACACCTTTTGGCCATTCATAATCCTTATTTTGTGTTCTGGTGCTGATTCCCCACACTTTTCACATACTATGTTTGAAAATAATCTAGCCTTTATTGGTGGCTGAAAGTTTGGCTTTTTAAAATCAAATATATCATCTACATCAGCCTCTAATATGTAGTTCATTCTCTGTTCTCTGTCCATTTCTCCTTTAAATGGCTTTAATATCATTCTTATACTTTCTCCAGTTTTTCTACAAAAAAAACTAAAGGCCATTTTACCAGTACCTCTGTATATTAAATTTCCTTTTCCCATACTACAGCCTGTAATAACTTGTACTGCATCTACTCCACAGGCATCATTTTCTGTAATACATACAATTTCCTCATCCTTTGAGAAACTTACATTTAATTTTTTCATAGCTGCCTCACTAGCTTTATAACCTATAGCTAGTCCTGGACACTTATGTCCATGAAATTCCACTGATTTTTCCCATAATTTTCTATCCATCCTTTAATTCCCCCTAAGAATATTTTTGCATAAAAAAAGGCAGAGCTTCCCCTAAGTTAAGTTCTACCTTCGTGGTATCTTTTTATACATAATAACATTCTACTTCGTGTAGATATGCTTGTTCATTTATTAACAATATTATTATAGCATATGCCAGAATTTTTTCAATATTTATTTAATAATAACATAATAATTTTTATTTGATTCTATATTTCCATCATTATCAAATTACGTTTTCATTTATCCGATGACTACCTGCCGTAACACTCCCACTTCTAACAAAGTTGGAGTTAACGGCAGCTACGTCCCTGGATAACGATCTCTAACCTTCAGTTGGAGTTAAAACTCCATCTGAAGCTAAGAGCTCTGTTTATAAAGTTTCTTACACTCTTTAATTTGTTTAAAATTAAAGGATATAATTTGTTCATATAGAAAATATATAATATTAAAATCTATAATAAAATGGATTTTGTCATTACCTTTAATTAATATTATTCTAAAACTCTAAATTACCAATTAAAAAAATATTATAAAGGGGGTTTTTATATGAATTTCACGAGAGTTCAAGCCCACAGGGGTGCCTCTGGATATGCTCCTGAAAACACCATGGCTGCCTTTAAAAAGGCTGTAGATATGAAAGCTGACGGCATAGAACTGGATGTCCACCTATCAAAGGATGGTCATCTTATAGTAATGCACGATGAAACTTTAAATAGGACTTCAAATGGGAAAGGATTAATTGCAAGTTATACCTTAGAAGAATTAAAAACACTGGATGCAGGCTCTTGGTTTGGAAAAGAATTTAAAGGTGAAAAAATTCCTACTTTAAATGAAGTTTTGGAGTTTATTTGTAAAACTGAGCTTTTCATAAATGTAGAGATTAAGGCTGGCTATAGAATATATCCTAATATAGAGGAAAAGGTTTTAGCTTGTCTGCAAAAGTATAATATGCTAGATAGGTGCATAATCTCTTCCTTTGATCACTATTCACTATTTAGAGTAAAGGAGTTAAACTCTAATGTAAAAACTGGACTTTTATATGGTGCTTCATTATATGAACCTTGGGAATATGCTAAATCTGTAAAAGTCAATGCACTTCATCCTTTATATTTAACTTTGGATAAACACTTTATAGAAGGAGCCTATGCTCATAATTTAGATATAAATACCTATACAGTAAATGATGAAAAAGTAATGGGTGAACTTGCTGCAGCTAGAATATCCGGCATAATAACAAACTACCCTGACAAAGCTAAAAAAATTGTAAGCGAAATTCAGGAGGGCTAAATAATGGATAATAAAGTTTCTAAATTAAACTATAAAAAGACCTTCATACTTGGCTTTGGCTTCTTTGCCATAAGCCTGGTGTGGCCTCTTTACAATGTTTATGTTCCAATATTTTTAAGAGATTTTTTTAACAGCCAATTTGCTATAAATTCTATTATGACATTGGATAATATTCTTGCAGTAACACTCATACCCATTATTGGCTCCCTAAGTGACAGAACCAGCACAAGATTTGGAAGAAGAATGCCTTATCTTATGGTAGGCATACCTATTTCCGCATTAATGTTTATTTTGCTTCCTAATTACTCAAGTTTTCTGAATTTTATGATAATTATTACCATATTAAACTTTTCCATGGCTATATATAGAGCACCAACTGTTGCACTTATGCCTGATATAACTCCATCACATTTAAGAAGTGAAGCCAATGGAATAATTAATTTTATGGGTGGACTTGCTTCTGTATTTGTACTCATAGGCGGCTCATTTTTATATAAAGCTAATAAAAATTATCCCTTCCTTGGAACAGCAATTTTAATGTTCTTAGCCCTGTTTATACTAATGAAATTCATAAAAGAACCTAATAATATTACTGTAGAAAATACTGTAGAAAAGGATGCAAAAATAAGCATAATTTCTTCCCTAAAAGATATTTGTAAATCCAAGGACAAAACTACTCTTTATATTTTACTTGCAGTATTTTTCTGGTTTGTAGGTTATCAAGGTGTGGAAGCTACCTTTAGCAATTACTGTGTTCAATTCTTAAAACTCCCTGTTACTAAAGCTTCTTTTATACTTGGATTTTTTGCTCTTTCATTTTTAATTTTTGCTATTCCTGCTGGATTTGTGGGTGGAAAACTTGGTAAAAGAAAAACTATACTTATAGGCATTTCTGGAGACGTGATTGTATTTATTCTTTTATCACTTATAGGTACTATATTTCCATTAAATCAATTGATTATGCTGATTCTAATGGCCATAGGTGGATTTTTCTGGGCTCTTATCAATATAAATTCTTATCCTATGGTAGTTGAGATGACCACAGAAGAAAAAATAGGCACTTATACAGGCTTATACTATTTCTCATCATCTTTAGCCGCAATACTTGGACCACTATTTTTAGGTGGACTTATAGACTTAATAGGTTTCAAATTCATGTTTTTATTTACAGCCTTAGCCTATGCTTTTGCATGGATTTGCATACACAATACCCGTAAGCAATACTCGTAAACTACCCCCACTTACTTCATAAAGGAGCAATAGTTTTTTACCGTACCAAAAGTTACCGATTTTCAAATCATCATAATTTATAATTAAGGTAATAAATTAGAAAAATATATAAAATTAAGTTTTTAAAATTGGAGGGTAAATTTATGAAGTTAGTTATAATTTGCTGTGAAAAGAGTAATTTAAATCCTGAAAATGAATTTTATATAAAGTTAGATAGTAGATTTGCAAATCTTAAATTTATACCTAACCTTAATGATGAAAAAGATGTTTGTACACTCTGTGGAAAAGAATGCTTTAGATGCAGAGCTGCTTACAATTTAAATTATAGTGACCATATAGCTCAAATAGTAAAACTTCCTGATTTATATAAAAAATTTGAAGATAAACCGCTAAGCTATTTGCCAGAAAAATTAGCCCATCATGATATAACTATAGCCATAGGCATACATGAAGATATACTAGTAGAACTTCCAAAACTAGTTAAAGAAAGCGGTGGAAAAGCCCTTTTAGTCCCTTGTGAAAGTGGTGATTGGGTTTCAAGATGGACAAGAGAGGAAGTCATTGCTCAGTGTAAAAAATATAATTTAGAATACGCATTTCCTAAACCATTTTGTACATTAAATTACGGCAATGGAGAAACCATAGATAAATTTATAGATGAGTATAAACTAGGAAAGCCTAAATTTAAATTATATGTAAATAGCGACGATGTTATTGTAAAAGCAGAATCTGTCATATCCGCTCCTTGCGGCAATGGCTATAATGTAGCTAAACATTTAGTGGGTACAAAGCTTGGAGAAGAAGCAAAAAAAGTCGTAGCAAAATACTGGCACAGCTACCCTTGCCTTGGTGGAATGAAAATAGATCCAGAATTAGGAGACACTCCTCTTCATATTGCCGGCTACACTCATTATAACGCCCTAGAAAATTCAGAAATAATAAGAATATTGTAAAGTAAGTGCTATAGGAAAAATCTGCTTTTAATTCCGTGATAAATGTGAAATTTTGGACTGTGAACAATACGCTAAGAACTTCTAATATTTGTCCATTTAAAGCCCCTAAAGTTTTCAAACTCACTCGTGCCTCGCTCAGGCAATGAAAACTTCTTAACGGTGCTTCAAATGGACAAATAAAGAAGTTCTAAGGCTAGTTCAATAGTCCTAAATTTCACATTTATCACTCCATTAAAAGCAGATTTTTCAGTTACATAGTACTTACTTTGTGGCGGGAGACGGCCTACTAAAGAATGATTTTCCTCCAATACGTTACGGAAAATCTTTAATTAAATAAATGTAACAGTAAAACAAGCTATAATTAGTTCACTAAATGGAGTAATTATAGCTTTTCTTTTTAAGGACTTAAAGATCTTTTATTGGCAGCAGCCAGTCTAAATACGTAGGTATGATTAGGCTTTATAATGAAAGATTTAATAAAAATAAAGTTGAAAATTATTTATTAAGGTTTCATGCTGTAGGTCAAAATGTAGCTATTTTGCTGACTTTCGGCAAAATAAATTAAATTACCATTCCTTTATGATTTTAGTACTTTCCTCCGAAGGATAATAGTTTTTGTCCATACCATCCTTACCTACTGCAAATACAGAAAACCCTAAGAACCAATTTTCTTTTTCAAAAACACTTCTATAAGCTTCAAAGCATCTAGCCTGTTCTTTATTGTTAACTATAGAAGATGGTAGTGGATTCCAAGGTTCTACAGAAGCTTTGTTTCTCTTTGGAAATCCTAGTTCACCAAAGAAAATAGGTTTATTCCACTTTAAATTAAAATTATGAATTTCACTTTTTATATTTTGTTCCCTGTTATATCTTTCTGTACTAATTAGTGCGTTTTTTAAATTTTCCACAGTATTTTCATCCTTGTCCGTAAGTTCAAAATAAGCTGCTATACTTATGAAATCCACTTTAGAAAATAATTTATTGTTTAATTTTTTCAAGTAATTTTCTTGAGTTTTTTTATCCCAGCTTGCAGTGTACCACCAACAGGTCCTGTAGGTTACCAGTCCTTTATAATATTTTCTTACAAAATCTATGGTGTCACACCAATAACCTTCTGCGTACTCCATTTGAACAAAATTAGAAGCTACATTTAAAGCATCTACATGATAAGGCACCGCAACATCATCTATCAATACTTTAAGTACATTATTTCTCCAGTTCCAAAAGAATTTATTTATATCTTTTGGCTTCCACTGTGTTTCATAAAGTTCTCCATTTTTTATCCAAGGATATGGTTCTAATATTATGTTTATTTTTTTCCATCTCAATTTTTTTATAAGTTTAATGGCTTTCTTCTCACTATTTTTATCCACTTGCATATTATCTGAAATCAAAGAATCAATATTAATTGCCACTGGTATATTTACAGTGTTTAATCCAAATTTCTCTATATCCTCTAACACTTTATCTATATCATAATCCGTAGAAAGATTAGCAGATTTAATTTTAACCTTAAATTCCCTATTTAAAGTTTTGCCTAAAAGCTTATTTTTAAAATTATTTATATGTCCCTTTACAGATGGATTCAGTTGCATAACATAAGCTATAAAAACCACTACCAATAGCACTATAATTACTTTATTTCTTTTTTTAATCTTCATATTATATAACTTTACTCCCCTATTTATAAAATTAATTTTACTGTTTTTTATATTTTTTTATATACATTGTTGCTGCAGTAATTGTGAATAAAAGAACTATCCCTAAAAATACTATTAAAAATTTTGTTTTGGAATTCATGGTTATAACTTTGCCAAAATTAAACTTTTCTCCTATGCTATTTTCTTTTTCTCCGTAGGTTAAATTTTTTAAGTTCCCCATTCTATCTATTATTACTGAGTTTCCTTTTAAATTTCTTAAAAGATTTAAATCTTTTAAATATCTCTGTGCTAAGGATATATCTTTTTCATCTACAGAAGCTACTAACATTACCTTACTTTTTTTATCAAATGGCGACTCTATAAATTGTATAGTAGCTACTTCACTGGCATAGCCTGGAAGTAAGTTTATTTTTTCATTAGACATAAAAGCAGTAAAATCTTTGTTAAACTTTATATACATATTTTTATTAAAACTTTTTATAATTTTATTATTTTCTGGAGTACCTATTACTATTAAATTTCCCTTTGGAGGATTTTTCAACCCTTCTGCGCCCGTTAAAACTTTAAAACTTCCATCATTCAATTCTAAATCATGTCCTATATACGCTGCTATATTTCCTGCCCAAGTTAACTGCTGAGAAGAAAATTCATCAGGTAAAATCATAGTAACATCATTAAATTTACCATTGGATACAAATGGGCTAGGATAGTTTTGAAAAGTAAAATCCTTTCCATCCTTATAAGGTAAGTGTAAGTAGGATTCTGAACTTACATAGGCCCATGGATTGTCCTCTTCTCTAAAAGTACAAAATACATCCTTCAACTGTAAATCAAAGGCTACTTTAATATCATAATTATTAAGATTTCTCACATCCTCTGGTATATCTATTTGAAATGTATCATTGTCAGCATTATTAGCGCTTAATTTTTTACTTCCAATAGGAATATCATTTATATATACAGTAAGTAGAGACCTGTCAAAGTCCAAATTTTTAGCATACCTTATCTTTAATACTATACTAGCTCCTTTTTCTATAAACCTATTCTTTGGAACATTTAATGTAAAATTGCTCTCCTGTCTAAAAGAACCTGGCAAAAGCACATTGTTATAACCTAACTTTAAAAAGGATATGTTCTCACTTTCCTTATTTAGAGGATCTTTTACATTTAAGGCTTCATCCACAATTATGCTATTTCTATTTACTTGTTTCATTAAATCTTTGCTACTTAATAGCTTGGCTGCTTTTACAAGTTTATTTTCATCATTAGATATCACCATAAGCATTTTCTTTTCTTTATTATAGGGAGACTGAACTTCCTTAATTACAGCATTATCTTTAATACTTTCTAGCTCATTTGAGCTTAAAAGTGACAATATTTCTTTTGGAGAATTTTTTTCTTGTCCAATGTATATAACATTGGTTGAAGCTTTTTCTTCCGCATCAGAAAATTTATATACCTTTGTATTTATATTTTCATATTTTCTTTTGGCTCCAAAATTTGAACAAATCATCATTGCTGTAGTTATTTCAGAACTGGAAACATTGTCTGGAACCACAATTATTCCATTCATAGGTATTTCATCACTTTCTTTAATATAAGGGAATGGAAATTCTTTTAATGAAGTTGTGTCTTCCTTATCCTTAAAATCTATATGAACATAGGACTCCTTATGTATCACTATCCAGTTTCCTGTATTAACATCGTCAATACAAGGCTTTTCTGAAATTCTTTTATAGGTTTTAATCTTTATTTCATTAAATCCTTCAATTATTTTCTCCTTAGGAATCTGTATTTTAACAGTTCTTTTGTATTCTTTTTTTTCTCCTAATTTTATAGACCCTATAGGCGTGTCGTTTATTAACACTGTTAACGTGGAGTTTTTATTTTCTAACAGCTGACTTTCTGTAAACACTAAATTTATATAAGAATTCTCTAAGGTCCAATTCTTACTAACATCGAAAAAAAATGTCTTAGTGGCAAAAACACCACTTCCATTCCAATCTTTTTCAAATCTATAATTTTTGGATTTAACACTTGCAGAATTGCTCACATTGTCCGCTCTAACTAAATTGCCCTTAGCAATCATCAATGGTAAAACTAGAATAAAAGCTAATAAAATACTCAATATTTTTTTCATAGCTGCTCCTTTCTATATGTTCTTTAATAAATATAATTTAATTCTAAAATCTTTCGGTTTTATACCACTTTACTTCTCTTTTAAATATAATATCTTTAAGGTACTGAATAATACCCTTTATGGCCACTACCATCCAAAGCTGACAATAAGTAAAATACATCAGAGGAACTAAAATTAAGTTTTTTAAATTGCTTTCTCCTTTTTCCATGCTTAAAGTTAAAAATACTTCTAATATGAAAAGAATATATGCAAGAATCCAAAGCACAAGAAAATTTCCTGTAACGTGTATTTCTATTTTTGTAAATAAACTTAATAAGAAAATACTATCAGATATTATTACAGATGAAAGAAATAAAAAATACACTGTAAAAAAGTAAAACACATCAAATATAACGCTTTTGACATTGTTCTTAAATATTCCTCTTATGTACTTAAGCAAAACATAAATATTCCCCTTAGCCCATCTAGTACGCTGTTTAAACCATACTTTTAAAGTTTCTGGCTCTTGCTCCCAAGTTACAGCCTTTGGCATAAATTTTATTTTGTATCCCATTTTATATATTCTAAAACTTATCTCCGTATCCTCTGCTATAGCCTTTATGTCCCAACCTGAAAGTTCTTCAATTATACTTCTTCTAACTATAAAATTAGTACCCGGTATGGTGCAAAGATTTAAAAGCTGCCACCTTCCCGCCTGAGCCATCCACTGAAAACTTAGAGTTTCTATATTTATAAATTTGGTTAATAGATTTCTGTCTTTATTTCTAGTTCTAAATTTACCTATAACTGCTCCAAGACTTCCATCCTTGTGTATAGTATTCACTAAATATCTAAGTGCATTTCTCTCCGGAGTATTATCTGCATCATATACAGCTATATATTCACCTTTGGATATTGCAAATCCTATATTAAGCGCGTTAGACTTACCTTTACCACCAGTTTTCTTATCTGTATTTATAACTGTAAAATTATATTCACCATAGTCTTCCTTTATTTTTTTCAGCAATTCCCTTGTATTATCAGATGAGTTATCATTTATTACAATAAGCTCCATTTTATCCTTGGGATAATTTAAAAGCAGCAAAGACTTTACAGTTCTTCCTATAACCTTTTCTTCATTATGAGCCGGCACCAGTATTGAAACCATAGGATATTCTTTTAAATCCTCTAAGTTTTCATCTATAATTTTTCTATAATATCTATAGCCTGATAGGGATAGCACAATATTCATAAGAAGTAACATCCATATGGAAACCAAAGAATATATAAATAAATAATCTACAAAAGTTAAACTTTTCATATTTATCACCTTAAAAATTTCTTTCTATCTATTTTTTTCAATACTATAAAAACAAATAGGAATACAATGCAAAACACAGATACTATAACTATTAAAACTAAATTTATATTCTCTATATATCCTACTTTTTTAGGCTTTTCTTCCTCTATATCTTTGTACTTTTCCTTAGGATAGTTCACATCAATATCTCCATCTGCAGACTTTATGCTTATGTCTTCCCATTTAACCCAGTTATCTTCTTCCTTTAAATCTAAAAAATCTACATTTTGACTTTTAAAAAATTGTACTATTTCTTTCAGATATTTAATGTCTAAGTAGCAGTGAAAAAAAGCTCCCGCCGTGTAGCCCTTTGACAATGAAACTTGCTTAAAATTTTCCTTTATGCTGGGAATAGATAGGTTGTTTTCTGACTCTACATACCCTAAATTCTCTGGAATTAATTTATTAAATGAATCTGTGTGGTAAATTGTATATGGAAAAGGTGTAGTAGTAAACTTTTCATTATTACTTTGATATTGCCCCACATAAGTGGAAAAATATTTTTTAATCTCCCTATACCCATTAATATCCATGGCATAGTGTGGAGCCTCAAAGCCTAAGGGATATATGCCGTTTTTCACACATTCCTTTAATCCACTTCCTACTTTATCATATACATACTTTTCTATATCACACTTTAGTGGTTCATCCTTTTGACCATCCCAAAATTCAAATCCTTCACCAGAAGCCTCTTCTTTAGAGTTTTGGTGAGTATACCCATGGAGTATTACACTCCCTCCCTTTTCCTGCATATATCTTATGGTTTTAGCAAAATCCTTCTTATGGGAAATAGTATTTATATACCCTGTTTTAGTGTCCACATAGGTAGGTATTAAAGCTATCATAAAAGGTACACCTTCATCACTAAGGTAATCCGCTATGGCTCTAAGTTTCTTTTGATCCCTAAAAGGGTGTACATCTTCTATTCTTATATATACTTTGCCCTTACTATCTCTTTTAAAGGAAAACATTCCATTTAATAAATCTGAGAATATATAGAAAAGCACAGAGTTATCATCTACTCTAGATACATACCATAGATTTTTATCATTTAATGCATAGGGATAAAATTCTCTGCCATCACTTATATAAGACAATACTTCTACCTGACTGTTTAGAGGCTTAAGTATAGTAAATAGCTCCTTTGACTCTATAGGAAATTTGTCTATACTTTCTACTGACTTAATCTTTTCTTGTCCATTACCGTAGTATATCTCTGTAATATCCATCTTTTTGCCTACATATTCTAAATTATATTTTGAATTATTTTCAATAAAATACTCTATACCCTTGCCAATCCAGCATATTTTACCTTTATAATCCTTTAAATCTTTTATAATTTTTTTATTATTTAATTCTCCATCAATGCCCAACACAAAAACATAATCATATTTATTTAAATAATTGGATTCATATTTTGCTGCACTTATATCTTCACCTGCTAAATTATAGGCTCCAAAAAGCTCCTTAATACTATTGACCACATTGTCACTGTAACTAAAATAGTTCTGCCTATCATATATTACTAATGCCTTTTTTCTGTTTTCTGTAGCACAAACTCTAAAGCTTAAAGAATTAAATATGCATAAAAACTCAAGAACAAATAATAACACTCTTGCACCTCTGTTGTTTTTACTGCTTTTATTAATCCACATCATATTCCAATTCCCTCTCTGCTAATTCTTTAAATTGGAATGAATTCTCTATGTCTTTATTGTATTGATAAACTCCTATTTTTACTTCTATATTTACATTTTTACTCTTTTCCTTTTGCTGTAAACTCAATTCCTTTATTTTTTCCTTAATTCTTTCTTTTACAACTTCCGATCCTTTTATATCCGTGTCTTCCAATAGAATGGCTAGGGTATCATTAGATAATTTATATCTTATATCTTCATTTCTAGTTGAATCCATTACGCACTTACTTATTCCCTTTAGCAACTCTACCATTTTACTTTCTCCTAAAAGGCTGTTTAACTGCTGAAAATAACTAATTTTTATGATCATCAAGGAAACATTAATATTATGCCTTTTAACTCTACTTATAGCCCTATCTAAATCCATATAAAAACCTTTTATATTACCTAATCCTGTAGTTCTATCTATAGTTATAAGCTCTTTGTATTGCATTCTTAATTTATTATTAATATTTTGCATTTCATTCAGAAGTTTAGCACTTAAAAATTTTTGGGGCGTGAGCCCGCTGATTTATAATGAATGATTGAGGGTTAGGTTAAAAACCATAAATTCTGATTTTTGCTGGAAATTTTAGAGAAAAAATTTGCATAATAAAAGCATCCTTTTTATAATAGTTTTGACAAGAAACCAACTTAAAAAGGATGCTGATAAAATGAGTAAAAGTTATTTAAAACAATTACTTACTTATATTAATAAGGTATACGATATAGGTGAAAAAATCAATAACTTAAAAGATAAAAGAATAAAATCTCCAGTAAAAATTTCAACAATTACCTTCGTGGTGTTATTTGGATTTATGCTTCAGATAAGAAGTTTCAATAGATTAGAACATTGGCTTAAAAAAGGCAAGTTTAAAAAAGTA
>NZ_CABDWS010000087.1 GCF_901447495.1 Haloimpatiens lingqiaonensis | reverse complement strand
AAGATTTCGTGGGGTAGGGGTAAGTGTATCTATTTTTGCGACCTATCGGTCTGCGGGCTTACCAGCCCTTTAAGTAAATGTAAAAAGATACAATTCCAGTAAAAATAAAATTTTTACTGGAATTTAGGTGCTAAATCTCTGAAATATTAAAACATATTTTGCAGAAAACATAAAAAATATGGTATAATAAAAGATAATTTAAGAAACTTTTACAAATAAATAAAATATTCTACATATGTGAAGGAAGATAGGCTATGGAGATATTATCATTGGGAGAAAAAATTAAGAGAAGGCGTAAAGAACTGGGGATGACACTAAAGGATTTGGCTGGAGAGAGAATTACTCCTGGGCAAATAAGTTTAGTAGAGTCAGGTAAGTCTAATCCAAGTATGGATTTGCTGGAATATTTGGCAAATAAGCTTAGTACTTCTGTGGAGTACATAATGGAAAGTGAAGAAACACAAGCAGAAAAAATATGTTTGTTCTACGAAAATGTTGCAGAAACTTATATTATAAGCAATGACTTAGTACAAGCTCAACATAATATAGAAAGTGCTCTTTACTATGCTGAAAAGTATAAATTGGAAAATAGAAAAGCAAATATTTTATATTTAAGAGCAACTATACATATGTTAAAAGGGGAAGAAATACTAGCTCAGCAGCTTTTTTTATCTGCTAATGTAATATTTATTAAGAATAATTGCTATGAAGAGGTAGTAAAGACCTTTATAAAACTGGGAAAAATAACTTTGGATTTAAAGGCATACCACTCTGCAAGCAGCTATTTCCAACAGGCTGAAAAGGTTTTTGTGGATAATAGTATAGCCAATGATTTTCTTATTGGAGAAATATATTATTTTACGGCAATGACTTTTTTGAAATTAGAAAATATAACTAGAGCTATAAATTATACTTATCTTGCAAAAGAGAAGTTTGCTCAAATAAATGATAAGGAAAGATATGCAAAATCCATGATGCTTTTGGCGGAAGAATATAGTAAGCAAGGGCATTTAGAGGAGGCTATAAAGTATTCTAAAAAGAGTTTGGAATTGTTTAAAGATATAAATAATGTAAATTACTTGGCGCAGATTGAAAATAACATGGGGAGGTTATTTTCAGAGTTTGAAAACATAGAAGAATCATTTATTCACCTAAATAAAGCAAGAGAAATTAGAAGATTGAATGGAGATAGAAAATTAATAGAAACACTTATAAATATATGTGAAAATCATATAAAGCTAAAGAATGTTTCAAGTGGAAAAGAAGTGTTAAAGGATATTTATTCATATATTGAAAAACATCCTGGGGATGAATTGGAGAGTAATATTGACCTAATGAACTATTACTTGTTAAAGCACAAAATAGATAGAATGGAAGATGAATTAGTAGAAGCAGAAAATTCTCTTTTCCAGGCGCTGAATATAGCCAAGGAAAATGATATTAAAAAGAAAATTGGAGAAATAAGCATATTATTGGGTAAATTTTATGTGGAAACAGGTAATGAAAGCAAAGCTTCTGTATATTTAATTGGAGGAGTTCAAGTATTTAAAGATTTGGGACTAATAAAAGATTTTTAAGTTGCGGATAGGTGATTATATGGAGATATTGAGCAGGGGAGAAAAAATAAAGAGAGCTAGAATATACAAGGGATTAACATTAAAAGATGTATGTGGGGATAAAATTTCTGTTTCTAAATTAAGTTGTGTTGAAAATGATAAAATTGATTTAGAGGATGATGTATTAACATATATAGCAGAAAAACTAGACTTAGAATTGGAATATTTAAAGCAAGATGTTAAGGAACAGTTAGATGAGAATTTTCAACTTTTAAAAGAAGGAGATAATTTAAAGAATAGGGAAGAAAAAATTAAGTATAATTTAAAAGTAGCAATAAACCATAAGTTTTATGATAAAGCTTTTAGTTTTATGAATATATTATTTAATTATTATATAGATGAAGGAATTTTAGAAAAAGTACAATTTATCACCAGTGATTATTATGATTTATATCAAAAGGCTTATAGTGACAAAAATAGAATAATTTATTATTTAGATATGTCTAGATATTGTTTTGCCAATAAGGAATATAGACAAGCTATAAATTTTTATAGCAATGTGAAGAAATTTTTGATTTTAGATAAAAAGTTAAAAAAGCAGTATTTAGTTATATCAACATATAATGAAATAGTTTGTTATATAATGCTTAAGGAATATGATAAAGCTTATGAAATTTCTAAGGAACTAGCTGAAATAGTTGAGTTGGAGAAGGATGAAAAGAAAAAAGCTGAAATTTATCATTTGTTAGCTATGATGTGTTTAAGGGGAGATTGTAAGAGATTTGAAGAATATAAACAAAAGGCAAATAAGCTATATGGACACAATGATAATAAAAAAGCTACTGCCTTATATAATTATGCTGTTACCATGTTTAGGTTGAACCAAAGTGAAAAAGCAGTGGAATATGTAAAAGAAGCTATTAAATATTTTCCTAAGCATGATAAGTTTAATTTGGTGCGTTTTTTACTGGGTATAGTACAGGAACTTTCGGATAATAATGTGTTGGATTTTGGCAGGGAGATATGCGATGAGGCTCTAGATTATGCTATAGAAGTAGATAAAATAGAATTTATAGAGAAGGCATATTATTATAAAGCTAAGATTTTAAGCAAGTTAAAGGAAGAAGATCAGGCGGAAATATATATGAATTTATGTTTAGATTCTTTGGTTAAGTTTGGAAATAATAAAGAGCTTTATGAAAGATATTTAGAAATGGGATATATGTACTATAATCTAGGCAATACAATTGATTCAATAAAATATTTCGATTTAGCCCTTAAAATGGAGAAAAAAATATAGGTAAAGGTGCATTTTGCATCTTTACTTATTTTTTGGTTAAATTTCGTTATTTTCCTCCTTAAAATATACTTTGACTTTCTTTGACTTTTGTAATATTATTTAATTAAACAATTGGTAATAATATATGTGAGGTGGATATTATGGATATAGATAAATTAACAATAAAAGTTCAACAAAGTATAAATGAGGCACAATTGGTGGCTGTTAAATATAGTCATCAGCAAATAGATGGAATTCATCTTTTTATGGCACTTTTGTCTCAAGATGATGGACTTATTCCTAATATATTTTCAAAAATGGGTATAGATGTGAGAAGTTTAAGGGAGGAAACTCATAGAACCTTAGACAGTATGCCTAAAATAACTGGAGATGGAGCTGAGTCTTCTGGGGTGTACGCTTCTAGAAGATTTGAGCAGATATTTTTAAAGGCAGAGGATATAGCTAAGGGCTTTAAGGATTCTTATGTTAGCGTAGAACATGTTATGCTTTCTATGCTTGAGGTTTGCAGTGGAGGAGATTTGGGAAAAATCTTTTCTAAGTATGGCATAAATAAAAAGGATTTTATGCAGGCTTTATCTATGGTTAGAGGAAGCCAAAGGGTAGACACTCAAGATCCTGAGGGAACCTATGAAGCTTTAGTTAAGTATGGAAGAAATTTAGTGGAGGATGCTAAAAAACATAAGCTTGATCCAGTTATAGGAAGAGATGAAGAAATAAGAAGAGTTGTTAGAATCCTTTCAAGAAGAACCAAGAATAACCCAGTTTTAATAGGGGAGCCTGGGGTAGGTAAAACAGCTATAGTAGAAGGCCTGGCAGAGAGAATTGTAAGAGGCGATGTGCCTGATGGATTAAAGGATAAAACTATATTTTCTTTAGATATGGGTGCTTTAATTGCAGGAGCTAAGTTTAGAGGAGAATTTGAGGAAAGATTAAAAGCTGTATTAAAAGAAGTGGAAAATAGTGATGGAAGAATAATTCTATTTATAGATGAAATTCACACTATAGTTGGTGCAGGAAAAACTGAAGGCTCTATGGATGCAGGAAATCTTATAAAACCAATGCTGGCAAGAGGCGAGCTTCATTGTATAGGGGCTACTACCTTTGATGAATATAGAAAATATATAGAAAAGGATAAGGCTTTAGAGAGGAGATTCCAGCCAGTGGTGGTGGAGGAGCCTACTGAAGAGGATGCTATATCTATATTAAGGGGCTTGAGAGAGAGATTTGAAATACACCATGGTGTTAGAATTCACGATTCTGCCATTGTAAGTGCTGTTAAGCTTTCTCATAGATATATAAGTGATAGATACCTTCCTGACAAGGCAATAGACCTTATAGATGAGGCTGGGGCTATGATAAGAACTGAAATTGATAGTTTGCCTACAGAATTAGATCAAGTTAAGAGAAAGTTATTTCAACTTCAAACAGAGAAGGAAGCTCTTTTAAGAGAAAAGGACGAAGCTTCCAAGAAAAGATTAGAGGTTTTAGAAAAGGAATTAAGTGAGTTAAAGGAAAAAGACAATGAAATGTCTTCTAAATACCAAAAGGAAAAGGATCATATAGTTAAGATTAGAAATCTAAAGGAAACTTTAGATAAGGCCAGAGGAGATATGGAAAAGGCAGAAAGAGAAGCAGATTTTAATAAAGTTGCAGAACTTAAATATGGCTCTATTCCTAAGCTTGAACAGGAAATTAAGAATTTTGAAAAGGAAATAAAGGAACATTCAGATACAGCGCTTTTAAAAGAAGAGGTTACAGAAGAAGAGATTTCAGAAATTCTATCTAGATGGACAGGAATCCCTGTGTCTAAATTAGTAGAGGGAGAAAGGCAAAAGCTTATAAAATTAGAGGATGAACTTTCAAAGAGAGTTATAGGTCAAAAGGAAGCTGTAAGAGCTGTGTCTAATGCAGTTATAAGGGCTAGAGCAGGACTTAAGGATGAAAGAAAACCTATAGGTTCATTTATATTTTTAGGACCTACTGGTGTTGGTAAAACAGAGCTAGCTAAAACTTTAGCGAGAAATTTATTTGACAGCGAGGAAAATATCATAAGAATAGATATGTCCGAATACATGGAAAAATATTCAGTTTCAAGACTTATAGGAGCGCCTCCAGGATATGTAGGTTATGAAGAAGGCGGCCAGCTTACAGAGGCAGTTAGGCGTAAACCATATAGCGTAGTTTTATTTGATGAAATTGAAAAAGCTCACGATGATGTATTTAATATATTCCTTCAAATATTAGATGACGGAAGACTTACAGACAATAAGGGAAAGGTAGTGGACTTTAAAAACACTATAATAATAATGACTTCTAATATAGGAAGCAGCTATCTTTTAGAAAATACTAAATCTGACGGCATAGATGATGGCGTAAGAGAAAAAGTAATGGAAAGCATGAAAAATAGATTTAAGCCAGAATTCTTAAATAGGTTAGATGACATAATAATGTTTAAACCTCTTACTGATGAAGAAATTGAAGGCATAGTAGAAATCTTCTTAAGAGATATAAGAAGAAGGCTTGCAGAAAAGAATATAGCTTTAGAAGTTACTAAGAAGGCTATGAATCTTATGGCTAAAGAGGGCTTTGATGGAGTTTATGGTGCAAGACCTTTAAAGAGATATATTGAGGGAACTTTAGAAACTGCAATAGCTAAGAGCATTATTAAAGGAGAGGTTAAGGAGGGTGATGTTGTTAGAGTTGAGGAAGTGGAGGGAGAGTTAAGAATTAAGAATTGACAGTTGACAATTGACAGTGGACAATGGACAGTGCACAATTGACAGTTGACAATTGACAGTGGACAATGGACAATTAAAAAATAATCATTGAGAATTGATTATTGAATATAAATACTCATCTCGGAGAAAATAAGAGTAGTAAAATTATAGGGAGATGAGATTTGTATGTCAAGGAAAAGACATTTGGTTCCTAATGCTGCTGCTGAAATGGAAAGTTTTAAGATAGAGGTGGCGAAGGAACTGGGATTAATTCACAAGAATTCTCCAGGTATGGATTCTGGAGATCCTACTTTAAACGTAGGCGGAGAAATGGTTAGAAGAATGGTTAAGAAAGCAGAAGAGAAGATGACAGATAGAGATTAGTGTGCTAGTTTGCCAGTGTGCTAGAGGGCTAGGGAATGAGGATTTTCCTCCGCTGCGCTATGGAAAATCTTCATTTAAAGTTTAGTGGGCAGGAAAAGCCTTGCTTTTCCTGCCCACTAGCCCACTAGCCCACTACTTTCTAGCCCTGTTTTTTGGTTTCTCTTTTAATTATAAACTCTTTTGCTTTAATTTCCAAAGAGTTATCTAGCTCTGGGAATTTAAAGGTTTTATATTTATTTTCTAGGGCAGTACATAAAAGTCTGTCTGCCAGTTCAGGATTTTTTGAAAGAAGGGAGCCGTGGAAGTAGGTGCAGAAGGTATTTTTGTAGATACAACCTTCGTAGCCATCTTCGCCATTGTTTCCGTAACCTGCCTTAACTTCCCCTAGAGGTTCTAAGTTCTTTCCTATGTAAGTTCTGCCAGAATGATTTTCAAAGCCTACGTAAGTTTCTTTAAATTTAGGATTGTATATTACGGTATTGCCTATAAATCTTGTATTTCCGGCTTCTGTATAAATGTCTAGAATATCCAAACCATCTAATTTTTCACCAGTAGGGGTGGTGTAGTATTTGCCCAAAAGCTGGTATCCACCGCAGATGGAAAGGAATACCTTGCCGTCCTCAATATATTCTTTTAATGCGTCCTTTTTATTTTTAATAAGATCCTCAGAGACTATTGATTGTTCGTAATCTTGGCCACCACCAAAGAATACTATATCATAATCATCTTTTTTAAAAGTATCTCCTAGAGAGACATTTACTATATTAACGTTAATATTTCTCTGTTCTGCTCTGTGTTTTAATATTAATATGTTTCCCATATCTCCATATACATTAAGAAGATCTGGGTACAAGTGACAAATATTTAGTTCCAATAAGTTCACCATCTTTCTAATAAATAAGATAATTCTTTTGTTAATCTCCAATTTCTAAAAGATAAAGTGGAGAGTGTTTAGAATATTACCAAAGTTTATTTATATACCCCTTGCTGTGAAGGAATTTTCTAAAGTCAATCATGGCTGTGTAGGTAGCTAAAACGTATATTTTGTTATTTGGACAATTTTTTATATTTTCTAGTAAGCTATCATGGGTTTGGCATAGTGAAAAATTATCTTCAGGTAAACCTGCTATTTTTAATCTTATGGCCATATCGTAAAGTCTTGAGCCTCCTACGAAAATTTTGCCAATAGATAAATCTTTAAGTTTTTCAAAGTTTACATCCCAAATCCAAGAAACATCTCTTCCATCTGCGTAGTTGTCGTTTAAAAGGAAACACATGTCTATGGAATCCTTGTTTAAGGTTATGGTATTAAGAGCTTCATCATAGCCTGCAGGATTTTTAACTAAAATAATTTTAATTTCTTTGCCATCTATGTTTATTTCCTCTTGTCGTCCAAAGGAACTTTGTTGATTTTTTAGAGAATTTATTATGGCATTTTCCTCTATACTCAATTCCCTACATATGGAGTAGGCACAAATACCATTATATATATTATAAGTTCCGGGCTGATTTATGGAAACTTCTTTGCCATTTATGCTTACAGAAGAATAATCATGAGTTACTTCTAAAATTTTGTCTATAGAATACTTAAGTTCTGGTCTTTTAAAGCCGCAATTATCACAGTAATAGTCTCCTAAATGGTTGTAGGTTACAAAACCATATTTATAAGGAGCTTTGCATTTTTTGCAGAACTTAGCATCTGCATTTACATCTATTTTCTTATTTTCATCTATAGGGACATTAAATCCATAGTATAGTACAGGATTTTCTAGATTCAAATCTCCAAGCAATGATTCATCGCCATTTAAAACAAGCTTAGATTCAGGTGTAAGAGTAACCCCTTCAAGTATTTTATTTAAAGTGGTATATACTTCACCATATCTATCTAGCTGATCTCTAAATAGATTTGTTATGGTTATTATTTCAGGTTTTAAATGCTTAGTTATGAATTTTACATTGGCTTCATCCACTTCCATTACTGCAAATTTATCTTCATTTGTTCCCTTGAATGAGAAGTTTTCTATAAAACAAGCTACCACACCAGGTAACATATTAGCTCCTGTGCTATTGGTTATTACTTTTTTACCAGAGGATTCTAATATGCTATTTATCATACTGGTAGTGGTGGTCTTTCCATTAGTTCCTGTAACTATTATTACCCTATAGCCACTGCCTATGGTTTTTAAAATATCTGGACATATTTTTAATGCCACTTTTCCTGGGAAATTACTTCCGCCCTTAAAAAAGGTTTTGGATAGTTTTAAAACTATTTTTGAAGTTATTATGCTGAAAAATTCTTTAGTCTTAATTTTGAACACCCCTTTATTTATAGGAATTTATAATTCCGAATGTATACTTTTCTTTAGTTTGAAGTTATTATTGGTTATATTACAAATGCTGTATTATATTATTTGTAATATACCATAATATGAATATTTAGTTAAAATTAAAATATACTTATAAAAATTTCTATTATAAATTACACAACATTATTAAATAACATTATTAAATAACCTTATTGTTTTGCAATAGGAATAAATTCATCTTTTATATTAGTCTTGTAAGTTGGAGATAGATTTCTAATTTTATTTAGAATTCTTTCCTTTTCAGAGCCTTTAACTGGTGTTGGACAATAGTCATTTACATTATTTTTTGAGGATACACTGCAAGGAATAACTTTAGTTTCGTAACCTTGAAGTGTATGATTTTTAAATTTAAATTTTGTTCCCAAAATAAATGTATCCTTATCACTTGGATTGGAGTTGCCGCCAAAGCAGAAATTTCCTAAGCTATAGCATATTATTTTGTCCTTATATTTTTCTATAGATTGAACCACATGTGGATGGTGACCTATTATAAGATCAGCACCATTGTCTATAGCAAAATGAGCTATATTTTTTTGGGCAGCATTTGGTGTATACTGTCTCTCTACACCCCAGTGAAAATTTATGATAACTGTGCAATTTTTACTTTTTAATTCATCTATATCTTTTTTTAATTTATTTAAAAACTCCTTACTATCAGACCAAGCTTGATATCCAAGGAGACCGAAATTTTCTCCCTTTATATTTTTAATTACTTTTTCTCCTTCACCAAAGTAAAGTATTTTTTCATCTTCTAAAGCCTTTTTAGTATCTTGAAAACCCTTATTTAAGTAGTCATATATGTGGTTATTTGAAATATTTACAGCTTCAATAGAACCTAAAGTCAAGGATTTTGCATAGGAAGGATCTGCTTTAAAATTAAAGGTCTTTTGCTTTTTTTGTGTTGCATTAGTAAAAGTGGTTTCTAAATTAGCTATAGTGAGATCATCCTGTTTAAATATACTAGACACATTCTTAAATAAATAGGAAAGGTCATTATTGTTTTTTTCTACTATGCAAGGAAGACTAGTGCTATAGGAGAACTTAGTATCTGTTCCTATGGTGCAGTCACCTACAGAGTTTATTAGTATTTCTGTATAGTCCTCTTTTTTAGTTTCTTCTTTAGTTTTTGAGGAATTATCTTTTTTAGTAGTTTTATTTTCTAATGATGTATTTTTGTTAGTATTTTTAAGATCAGAACTTTTTTTACTTCCTAATTTACTATATATAACTGCAAAAATCAATATAAGTATCAATAAGGATAAGGCTGAAGATAGAAAAAATCTTTTAGTATTTTTTATTTTTACTTTGTGCTTTCCTCGGGTTTGTCTAGCTGCCATTTTTATCCCCCTCTTTTTAATTCCAAATTTCCAACAGTCTTTCATTTTAAACTTTGCAACTTCGAAAATTGAAACATTAATTATACCAATATAATTTTATAATATTAACACATAAAAGTCTATGTAATAGTACTCTTTATTTAAAAATCTATGACTTTGCTAAAATTTTCTGATAAAATAATAAAGAGGTGAATTATATGATAAAAATTGGGAAAAAACAATGGATGATTTTAGGTGCAATATTAGTATTCATTTTATTGGTCATAAGCATAGGAAGAAGTAGATTGGTTAAAAAAGAAAGCAAAAATGCCCAAAATTTATTTTTACAGGGTAAATATCAGGAAGCTATAGATAAATATGAAGGTTTAGCTAAAAAGAAAAAGAAGGATCCTCTATATTATTCAAAGATAAGTAGAATATATTATATGAAGGGTGAGGAAAAGAAATATAAGGAGTATATGGATAAGGTTAAGGCCATGAATTACACTAAAAATGAAGAGGCTTTATCCTATGTAATAGCTAATTATTATATTGAAGGAAATTATAAAGAAGCATTAAAGGAAGGGGAGCAGGCTTTAAAGCTTTACCCTAAAAACAAAATAATATTAAATCATATGATTGCTTTATACAGGATTAATGGAGAAGAAAATAAAGCTATGGAGCTTATAAAAAATTATCCTGTAAGTAAAAAATCATCTGAGGAGTTGGCTGAATATGGTAAAGTGTCCATAGCTAGCGGGAAAGTAGATGAAGGATTATCAATTTTAAAAGAAGCTTATAAAAAGGATAAGGACAATATTATAATTTATGATACTCTTTCACAAATGGCAGCTACTGATTTTATTGGAACAGTCAATAAGATAAACTCTCTTAAAAAGGGTACTGTGGATAAAGAAGAGAGAAGTATGTATAACCTTTGGCTTGCAAAGGTATACTCATTAAATATTGACAATTGTGAAGAGGCATTAAAACTTTTAAGGGATGAAAATATAAATAAGGAGAGCTTAAGCTATAATATTATAAAATTATCTATTTATAGTAATGTGGGAGATTTTTATAATGCTCAAAAGCTGGAGGAAAAACTTAAAGAAAAGTATAAGGATAGCTATGCGGCTAATCATGCTATAGCTTGGTATTATTTTAAAAAAGGAGAAAAGGATAAGGCAAAGGAGTATGCTTTAAAATCCATAGAAGAAAATCCTTTGTACACAGATAACTATGGATATTTAATGCCAGAAATATTATCTACAGACAAAAAAAATGGTGACTCAATCATTGCTTATTATTCTGAAGCTTTTTACAGGGAGCCTTTTAATTACAATATGATGATGAATACAGGAAATTATTTTCACAATACTGAAGGAAATATAAATAAAGCCATAAAATATTATGAAATTGCAGATAAATTACACAAAAACAACAGTGAAATAAAGTATAGCATTGCAACGGTATACTTAGATAATAATAATCCTAAAAGTGAAGAAATATTAAAGCAGTGTATAAAATTAAATCCAACAGAAACAAAATATTATAGAACTCTTTCAGTTTTCTATTTTTACAAGGGAAAATATAAAGAAGCTAAGGAGTTTTTAGATAAGGCCTATGCGGAAGATAAGGAAGATCTTTTAACTCTAAACAATACATCAGTGTATTATATTATTGGGGCATCAGATGTGGAAAAAGGGTTTTCTACCATGAATAGTGTATATGAAAAGGCAAAGAAAACTAAAGGATATCCAGTGAGCTCCTTTGATATTATAGAAAGTAATTTTCAAAAGATTAAGCAGCTCAATGAACAATATAAAAGTGCATCCAGCGCCACTATTCAAATTCCTGAATTAAGTTTGTTTTATTAGGAATGTAGGCATAAAATTACAGTGAATTTATCCGATGACTACCTACCGTAACACTCCCACTTCTAACAAAGTGGGAGATAACGGCAGCTACGTCCCTGGATAACGATCTCTAACCTTCAGTTGGAGTAAAAACTCCATCTGAAGCTAAGAGCTCTGTTTATAATATAAGCATAAAATATATTATTTAATAGATAGTATTTTAATTAGAATAGTTTAGGAACTGAGTAATTTATATATACTCAGTTCTTATTTTTTATTTATTTAAATATGTATTTGAAAAATCAATAAAAACTGAGTAAATAATAGTAATTTGTAATAA
>NZ_CABDWS010000086.1 GCF_901447495.1 Haloimpatiens lingqiaonensis | reverse complement strand
TGCCCACGTGTTACTCACCCGTCCGCCGCTAATCCGTTCCCCGAAGGGAACTTCATCGCTCGACTTGCATGTGTTAGGCACGCCGCCAGCGTTCGTCCTGAGCCAGGATCAAACTCTCAATTTAAAAGTTCAATCTCAAACTCAAATTCACTGACTTTATGATTTTTCATCATTATCTCTGTTTAATTTTCAAAGACCAGTTTGTTTGCCGCTTCAAGCGACTTAATCATCTTATCACATAAAATTTAATTTGTCAACATTTTTGTTTTCAATTAAATTTTGTGATTTGATGTCGTACTCGTTAGCGACAAGGGATATTCTATCATAATATTTAAAGTATTTACCCTATAAATATGACATTACACAAAATTAAGTTTATTTTTCACTATATTTCTAAATATATCTCCATATATCTGTTATTGACACACCAGGCTAATTCAGAACATTATAATTATCTTTCTAGGTGCTTTAGCAATCATTATCCAGGGACATAGCTGCCGTTATCTCCCACTTTGTTAGAAGTGGAAGTGTTACGGCAGGTAGTCATCGGATAAATTTAAAGCTCTACATTATTTTTTAAATTTTACATTACTTAATTCATTAGCTGCTTCTTTATCAATTATAAAAGTTACATCTTTATGTAATTGAAGAATTGAAGCAGGTACTTCTGGAGTTATCTTACCTTCTATAGTTTTCTTTATAGCTTCTGCCTTACCTTTTCCATTGGCTAATAAGATTATTTTTTTAGACATCATTATTGTCTTTATACCCATACTCACTGCTGTAGTAGGCACCTCACCTATAGAGTCAAAAAATCTTGAGTTATCCTTTATTGTTTTTTCATCTAATTTAACCAAGTGAGTTCCCGCTTCAAAGCTAACATTAGGTTCATTAAAACCTATATGTCCATTAGCACCTATTCCTAATACTTGAATATCTATTCCTCCAACCTCTTCTATTCTTCTATCATAATCTAAACATTCTTTTTCAACATTTTCTGCCATACCATTAGGTATATTAATATTTTCTTCTTTTACATTTATATGATCAAATAAATTTTCCATCATGTAATTATGATAGCTTTGTTGGTTGTTTTTGTCTAAACCATAGTATTCATCTAAATTAAAAGTCTTTACATCAGAAAAATCTACTTCTCCAACCTTGTACATGTTTACTAATTCCTTGTACATACCTACAGGTGTACTTCCTGTAGCCAAGCCTAGTACACTGTTAGGTTTTAATACCACTTGACTTGCCATCATTATAGCTGCTTTTTTACTCATTTCCTCATAATTATCTACAACGATTATTCTCATAACTCATTTCACTTCTCCTTATATATTATTTGCTCAATTCATATAAACAGAGCTCTTAGCTTCAGATAGAATTTTTACTCTATCTGAAGGTTAGAGATCGTTATCCAGGGACGTAGCTGCCGTTATCTCGCACTTTGTTAAAAGTGGGAGTGTTACGGCAGATAGTCATCGGATAAACAGAGCTCTTAGCTTCAGATGGAATTTTTATTCCATCTGAAGGTTAGAGATCGTTATCCAGGGACGTAGCTGCCGTTATCTCGCACTTTGTTAAAAGTGGGAGTATTACGGCAGGTAGTCATCGGATAAATTTTAATTTATAATTTTTTCTTATTATGAATCCCTTGTAAATTGTAAACTCAACTTTTACAGATAGTTTCACCCAAAACATATATAAACAAAGGAAATACCAACAGAAAAATCAAGCTATGATTTTGTAAACACAAAAATTCAATTGTACTCCAAACCTTAAAACTATATTTTCTTCCACTATAAAAATCCACTTATAACCTAAGCCTTAAAAACTATATTCCCTTCAACTATTGTAGTTTTTATATTAAATTCCTCATCAAAAACTACAATATCTGCATCTTTGCCTATTTCTATGCTTCCCTTTTTATGCTCCATATTTATTATTTTAGCTGGATTTATACTAGCCATAGAAACTACTTGTTGTAAGCTTAAATTTGTATTTTTAAATATGTTTTTTACTCCATTATTCAAACTTAGAATACTACCTGCTAATGTGCCATCTTCAAGTCTTGCTGAATTTTCCTTGACTATTACCTTTTGTCCTCCAAGATCATAATTACCTTCATTTAAATTTCCTGCTCTCATACAATCTGTAATTAATACCACTTTGTTAAAACCCTTTACATTTATAAGTACATTAAAAGCACCTGGATGCACATGTATTTTATCTGCTATCAATTCACAGGTAACATCACTATTAAATATGGCTCCTACCACTCCTGGATTTCTATGGTGCAAAGGTGACATAGCATTAAAAGTATGAGTTCCGTGACTAACTCCCAACTCTATAGCTTCCATAGCTTCTTCGTAGGTAGCATTAGTATGTCCTATGGATAATACTATATCTGTATCCCTCTTAACTTTTTTTATAAACTCATAATCTTTATCCATTTCTGGCGCTAAAGTTATTATTTTTATTGTATCTAAATACTCTTTAATAAAATTGTAATCTGGTTTCTCTATGTATTTTTCATTTTGGGCGCCCTTGAGTCTTGGATTTATAAAAGGTCCTTCCATATGTGCACCAACCACTTTAGCTCCTTTATTTTTAATACCCATGCTTTTTCTTATTACATTTAAAGCCTCATAAATTTTTTCCTTTTCCATAGTCATAGTAGTTGGTAAAAAAGCTGTTACTCCATTTTTGCATACATTGCTGCTTATTATTTCTATATCCTCTAATGTACCATCCATGGTGTCGCTGCCCCCACAACCATGGACATGTATATCTATAAAACCGGGGGATACATATTTACCCTTTGCATCTATAACCTCAATATTTGCTATATTAGCTTTCTCTATATATTCATCTAAATTTTTTTCTTCTATTATATCTAAAATTTTTTCTTCAAAAACCAATACTTTATCTATGAAAATGTTCTCTTTAGTTATTATTTTTCCATTTTTTATTATTTTCATGTTACCATCTCCCATATTAAGTAAGTACTATCTCATATTTATATTTATCACTTCTATATACTTCTCTAGTATGTTCTATTGGTATATCATTTTTTAAATAAGTTGTTCTTTTAAACATAAGTGCAAGGGAATTATTCTCTTGATTTAACAATTTACTTTCAAACTCATTTAGCATTATTGGTTCTATAGTTTGTTTTGCAAATTTTAGGTTTAAGTTATACTTTTCCCTAAATATTTCATAAAGGGATTTTCCCTCTAAACTTTCCTTAGTCAAATCTTTAAACATATAACGAGGAATAAAAACTTTTTCTATGGCATAGGGTTCCTTCTCTATAATTCTTAATCTGTTTATTTCTATAACTTGACTATCCTCCTCAGGGAGTTTTAATGCATTTTTTATTTGATTAGTAGCATCTTTTATACTGAAGGATATTATCTTCGAACTAGACTTAAGTCCCTTTTCCTCCATTTGCTCTGTAAATCCCTTTAACTGTAATTGTTGTTTTTCCTTAGGCTCAGCAACAAAGGTTCCTTTTCCCTGCTCTCTATATAGCACTCCCTCGTTAACCAAAGACATTATAGCTTTGTTCACAGTCATTCTACTCACTTCTTGAAGCTCACAAATTTCCCTTTCAGGCGGAATTAATTCTCCTGGCCCTAATTCCCCGTCTTCTATCATGTCAAGCAATACTTGTTTTATTTGATAATAAAGTGGAAGTGGACTATCCTTACAAATTTTTTTCAAAATATTACCCTCCAATGCAAACACACTATTATCATGTTGTTATGTTGTATATACCAATTATACTCTAAAATTATATATGTTTTCAATATTTTTTTATAAATAGATTTCTAACCTTCAGATGAAGTTTTTACTCCATCTGAAGGTTAGAGATCGTTATCCAGGGACGTAGCTGCCGTTATCTCCCACTTTGTTAGAAGTGGGAGTATTACGGCAGGTAGTCATCGGATAAATATATTCCGTAAACTTTTCCTTACTAACTTTCTACTATATAAAAACATCAACTATGGTAATATTAGGATTATCTAATAAATTCATATCACATGTATAAACATTGCCCTTTTGATTCTTATCATATGTAATTCTTATTATTGGTCTATCCGGAAAATTTTCATTTTGCTCCAATACATATCCCTCTAAGCCATTGGACAATTTTATTTTACATCCTAAAGGATATATAGAAAAACATTCTTTAAATTTTTCTACATACTGTGGCTCAAACATTATGCCAGAATTACTAAGTATTAACTCATAAGCTTCATTAGGTGAAAATCTATTTCTATAACTTCTATTTGCACTTACTGCAGTAAAAACATCACAAATACTTATTATCTTTGCATAATCACAAATTTCATTTTCCCTTAGTCCCAAAGGATATCCCGTTCCTGAAATCTTTTCATGATGCTGCAACACCCCTAATATAATGCTTTCAGAAAAAAGTCCTCTATCCTTTAATATTTTACTTCCATATACAGGATGTTTCTTTATAACTTCAAGTTCCTCATCTGTTAAAGGCCCTTTCTTGTTAATTATTTCATTTGGAATTTTGGTCTTTCCAATGTCATGAAGCATTCCACACATCCCAAGTTCTTTAACCTTCTCCTTATTCCAACCCATTTTAACTCCTAAATATGTAGCCATTATACCTGTATCTAAGGAATGTATATACGTATAATCATCATATACTTTTACTTCGTATAAGTTAGTATTTATATTCTTTTCTTCCGAAATGTAATCAATAATACTTTCAATGTTTCTTAAACTTTTCTTTACTTCCGCTTTGTCACCCGATAATATATTTTGAAATAAAAAAGGTATCTCCTTTAAAGTTGAAGACTTCAATATATCTATCTCTTCATTTTCTTTGACATCTATATTAGAAAATCTGTCATCTTTTATATACACAAGGTATACACCATTTGACTCCAATTGTCTTATATAATTTAAAGTTAACTTAGTTCCCTTTTTTAAAAGTATATTTCCATCGCTAGAAAGTATATTCCTAGCTAAAATTTCTTTTCCACCTAAATTTTTTATAAATTCCAGTCTCATAATACCCCCCACAGAATTGAAATACAATTTTACATATTATAGAATATTTCTATAAATTTATCATAAATCCTTTGAAATATTTAAAAATAATTGCTATTATATGTTTACATAAATCAATAAATTGAACACTTAGCTTATTAAAAGTTTTAAACTATAAAATATGTTTTTTGCATAATTAATTTGTTAAGGAGGACTCCTATGAATATTGGCGTTATACGGATACTCTCTTGGTTTTTTATAATAAATGCTATAATATCAACAGTAGTAATCGTTCTAGAAAGACGTAGACCAGAAAAAACCATAGCATGGCTATTAGTATTAATAATACTACCACCCATAGGGTTATTTTTGTATGTGTTCGCGGGCAGGAATTGGAAAAAGCACAAGTTAAACCCTGAGGTTACTAAGCGCACTCACAAGCTTGTATCAGAAGCACTATATAATATAAAAAATGTTAAATATTCTTCTCTCATACACTTGATAATGAATAATAATAATTGTCCGGTTTTTATAGATAATGATATATCCATCTTTGCTAATGGTGAAGAAAAATTTAAGGCATTAAAGACTTGTCTTAAAAATGCACAGCATCACATACATCTTGAATATTATATAGTTAAAAATGACACAATAGGAAATGAAATAAAAGACATACTAATAGAAAAAGCTAAAGAAGGGGTTGAAGTTCGTTTTATCATAGATAAAGTTGGTTCCCCTACTATAAAAAAGGACTTTATAGATGATTTAAAATCTGCAGGGGTAGATGTAGTTTTTTATACTTACTTTCTAGCTCCATTATTTAAAAGGATAAATACCCAACTAAATTATAGAAACCATCGTAAAATAGTTGTTATAGACGGTAAAATAGGATTTTTAGGTGGAATAAATATTGGAGATGAATACTTAGGTAAAAGCAAATTAGGCTACTGGCGAGACACCCATATAATGATTGAAGGTGACTCTGTGCTTGGCCTTCAAGCTTCATTTTTAGATGACTTTTTTATGGTTAAAAAAAGTCAAAATGAATTCCCTTGGCATAGTGATTTTGAATCATATTTTCCTACCCCTAATAACTCTAAAGGAAAGGTAATGCAATTAGTGAAAAGCGGTCCTGACTCAGAAAACGCCTCTATTATGCAGGTAATTATTAAAATGATTTTTCTAGCCAAAGATCATATTTATATAGCTACACCATATTTTGTACCAAATTCCAGTGTTATGAACGCCCTAAAAATAGCTGCTTTAAGTGGCATTAAAATAAAAATTTTATTCCCAGGTATCTACGACCACTTCACCGTCTATTACGCGTCTAGAACGTACCTTGCAGAACTTGCCAAGTACGGTATTGAAATATATCTTTATAAAAAGGGGGCTTTTATGCACTCTAAATTTATGACCGTAGATGGAGAAATTTCTACTATAGGTACTGCCAATATGGATATTCGTAGCTTCGAATTAAACTATGAAATAAATGCAATTATATACGATAAATCCTCTACAGAGGAATTAAAAACAACTTTTTTAAATGATTTAAAGGAGAGTACTTTTGTTGATTATAACTATTTCGAAAATACTCCTTTTTATAAAAAATTTATAGAAGCTGTAGCTAGAATTTTTTCAAACCTACTTTAAAAATATATTTTAATAGTAATATTAGTAAAACAAACAAAGTTAAAAAACTAAGTAAAAATTTAAAAAGACTTCAAAGACAATGTTCAACAAAATATATTATGAATAAGAAAGGAGAGAGTTGCCAAAAAACCAAGAGCATTGCAAAACTTGAAAAGAAGATTAAAAAACTTCATATAAGCACTTATAAAGTGTATAAAGCCTATGGAGTGTTATACAAACGAAAGTAGCCGCAATTTAACCTCTTTACAGAAGGTTATAAAATAGGCAAAATCGGACATTATGAAATAGGAAATAAACTAAACTATATATTTATATAATCTTTTCATAAAGTTTTATAAGGTTTTGGTGACGGTAAGTTTTAATAAATGACCCTTGAAGAAATAAAAAATCAGATTAAAAATATATCAGAAAATTATAAAGAAGAACACATAGGTGGATGGATAACTGGTGATGGTCCTATACCTTGTGATATTTTATTTGTAGGTGAAGCCCCTGGTAAAACAGAAGTAGAAACAGGCAAACCTTTTGTAGGCATTGCTGGTAAAACTTTTGAAAGTTATCTAAATTCTATAGGAGTTAGCAGAAAAGATATACGCATAACAAACACCTGCTTTTTTAGGCCTATAAAAAAGAAACTTTCAAAAAATGGAAGAGAAACTATAAGTAATCGCCCACCAAAAACTTCTGAAATAAATTTATTTAGGCACCTATTAGATGAAGAAATTAAATTGGCCAATCCAAAACTAATAGTAACCCTTGGTAATGTACCTCTTAAAAGACTTACGCCTTTTATCAGTATAGGCACCTGCCACGGAGAACTTTATTTTAATGAAGAAATAGGAAGATATATTTTCCCTATGTATCACCCTTCTTCACTTACATATAACAGAAATGAAGAATTTAAGGCTATGTACTCTAAAGACTGGGAAAAACTAGCCACCGCTTTAAAGACACTTGCCACAAAATAAGAATAAATTGCGACGCAATTTTATAATTGACAATTGACAATTGACAATGGACAATGGACAATGAATGAAGTTTTTCTTACAGAAAAACTAAAATTTTAAAAGACCTAAACATAGAATTTATCTATATTTAGGTCTTTTTCTGTTTTTAATTTTAGTTTTGCATTAGCAAAACATCCATAATTGTCAACTGTCAATTGTCAATTGTCAATTATAAGAATGTTGCGTCGCAACATTCCTATATTGCTGTTTCTTTTCTGCTTTCAAGAAATTTAATTTCATCTGCTACAACACTTGTATAGTATTTTCTAGTTCCATCCTGCTGGTCTTTTGAGTATACAGAAATTCTTCCACTAATTGCAATCAATCTTCCCTTTAACAAATATTTTATTAAACTATCATAATGATTTGTAAAATGAATAATTGGAATAAAATCTGCTTCCCTTTCTCCATTTATATTCTTATGCCTTTTGTCTACTGCTAAAGTAAATGTCACACCCTTTCTCTCAGGGTCATTTAAATCTACTAGATCCGCATCTTTAGTTAATCTTCCAATTAATGTGACTTTATTCATTGTATTCTCCTTCCTTGTTTCTAAAACATTTTCTCTATTACAATGAATTCTATCCATTTAATTGGTAATTATTCAATTATAATGCTATTTTATTTATTTTTATAATAATATAGCTATACTTTATGGTATTTTTTTAAATTATCTATTTTTTAAGCTTATAGTAGGTTGTTTATATTGATTTTCATTCAATTCCGTGCCTATATACTAAATATTAATTTAGTTATTTACGCTGTAAAAATTTCCTTCTTTTTATACCAAACTATGCTGAGAATAAATCTAAATACTTGATCAACACATATAATAAACCATATATATACTATATCCATATGAAAAACATAAGTTAATATAAGAGAAAGTGGTATTCTAACTCCCCAAAGTCCAAGCCCCGATACCATCATAGGTATTTTAGTAAATCCAGCTCCCTTTAGAGCTCCATTATAAACCCTTGCTAGATTTTGAGGTATTTGAATTAAACCCATTAGTCTAATATAAATGGCTCCAAGCGCTATAACTTTAGGATCATCTGTGAGTAGCCTCATAATTTGATTAGGGAAACAAATAAGCAAAAGGCTTCCAAAAGCCATTACTAATAAACCACCTTTTTTAATTACTTTTACGTACCTTTTGCCAAGTTCTTTATCCATAGCTCCCAGTGCCTGTCCGACAAAAGTTGTAGCTGCAACTCCAAATCCCAGTGCTGGCATTTCTGAAATAGTTTCTGCTTGGAGACCTAGCTGGTATGCAGAAAAAGGTTCTTCACCAAAGGATAACATCACCCTGGTGAGTATTATAGCTGAAAACTGCCAAAATAGTGATTCAAAAGCTGATGGTATTCCTATATTAAGTATTGATGAAATTTCCTTAAATTCTAATTTAAATATTTTTTCTGAGTTCTCTAATAAACCGCCTTTTTTAAATAGTACGTACAAACCTATTAATGCTGCAACAATTTGAGATATTACAGTAGCAATAGCAGCACCTTTTAGCCCCATAGACTGAAAACCAAAATTTCCAAATATTAATGGATATCCAACTATTATATTTACCCCATTCATAAATAAAGATATAATCATTGGAGTTTTTCCATCTCCTGTTCCCTGGAGTATACCTGTTACTGCAATCATAATAGCTTGAAATGGAAGTCCAAAAGAAATTAATTTTAAATACGGCACCGCCATTCTCATTATTCCATCACTAGGATTAAATATACTTAAAAAGGCATGGGCTTGCCATAATAATATTACCTGAAAAAATAATCCTAATATAAGAGAAAGGAGTAATGTTTGCTGAGATACCTTTTTTATCTTATTTTTATTATTACCACCATATGCTCTAGCCACTAAAACTGTTGCTCCAATGGATACGCCTTTAAATATGCACCACAAAATACCTACAAGTCTTGAGCATACTCCTTGTGTTGATATTGCCGTAACATCTATTCTCCCTATCATACCTGCTGAAACAATACCTGCAGTCATCTCCAGTATGTTTTCTAATATTATAGGTAATATCATTGAATATACCCTTTTTTTAATATCTTTATCACTCATTTTAAACACATCCATATTCCATAATATTCAAATTTAGAAGGTACTATTTTCAATTATCTAATATTCTGTAGTATTTTCATTCCATAGGCATCTAAGTCCAAAATTTTCTCTACTTTATTTCCAGTTTCCATATCTTTAAATATGTTTTTATTTAAATTCACGCTCTTTTTATCTGCAGTAAAGTTAGAAATAAATATAAAATCTTTTTACCCATCTGTACGCATCTGTGCAGTAACTCCTTGAGGCAGTTCAGCATTTATTGCTCTTTTCAAATTACAGTCTTGAGCTATTTTTTTGTAGAAATTCAAAAGGAAGTCCTCGTTGCTTCTGAATGCTATATAGTAAGCTTTTCCCTTATGAAAAATATTTTCTGTAACTGCAGGCATTCCCGCGTAAAAATCATTTTTATAAGTGGCAAGCACTTTAGCTGTTTCCGCATGAATTAAATCACAGAATATACTAGCTTGGTATTCTCCAGCCATGCCCAATTCATTATCACTCTTAAATTGAACATAATTTACTTCACCATCATATAAAGCATCTAATTCTTCAGACCATATTCCAGTAACCTTTCTAAGGGGCCCCGGAAATCCTCCAAGAAAGCATAAGTCATTTTCATCCACTATGCCGCTCCAATATGTAGTTACAAAAGTCCCTCCTGCTTTTACAAATTCCTCTATTCTTTCTCCCACACCTTTTTTAACCATATAAAGCATAGGTGCTACAACTAGCTTATATTTTAAAAAATCTGCATCCATATTTACCACATCTACAGGTACTCCCATTTCCCAAAAGGCTTTGTAGTGATTTACGCAGGTTTCAAAATAATCCTTTTTTTCTTTTCTAGGCCCTTGAGCATCCTCCATGGCCCAGCAATTTTCCCAGTCGTAAATTATAGCTACCTCTGGCTCTACTGAAGTTCCAACAACGGAATCAAGTTTGGATAATATTTCTCCAACTTTTGAAACCTCCTTAAACACCCTAGTATTTTCATGCCCACAGTGATCCACTACTGCCCCATGAAATTTTTCAGAAGATCCTCTACTTTTTCTCCACTGGAAATACTGAACAGTATCTGAGCCATGTGCTATGGCTTGAAGTGATGCCAAAACATGCATGCCAGGACGTCTTAATTTAGCCACCGGCTGCCAATTAGTTGCGCTAGGGGAACTTTCCATCATCATAAATGGCTTCCCACCCTTTAAAGATCTATTTATATCATGTATAAATGCCCTTCTAGATGCTTCTAAAGGTTCTGGACGCTGTCCATGCCAATAAGGATAGTTGTCCCAAGAAATCACATCTAAGTAAGGAGCAAACTCCCAATAATTTAAGCTATTTGCTATATTCACGTACTCATGAAAATTTGTTGTTATAGGTATTTCTGGTGCTATTTCTCTCAAAGGAATGGTTTCCCACTTAAAGAAATCTACTGTTTTGTATGTAACAAATCTTTTCCAATCTAAATTTAATCCATGTAAATTAGTTTCTCCCTGTAGTGATGGTGATTCTATTTGTGACCAATCAGTATATGTGTGGCTCCAAAACCCTGTCCACCATGCTTTATTTAGCTTGTCTAAATCTCCATTGTATTTTTCCTTAAGCCATTGTCTAAACTCCTGTTGACATAGTTCACAATGACATTCGCCTTCATATTCATTTGATACATGCCACATAATAAGAGCAGGATGATTTTTATATCTCTCAGCCAGTTTTGTATTTATTATGCGAACTTTTTCCCTATAAATTTGGGATGTATAACAATGATTATGGCGCTCTCCATGAAGATTTCTAATTCTGTTTTCCCTAACCCTCAATACTTCAGGATACTTCTGAGACATCCAAGCAGGTCTAGCTCCACTAGGAGTAGAAAGTATTACATAAACACCACTTTTATATAATTTGTCCATAATTTCATCAAGCCATGCAAATTCAAAATTTCCTTCTTCAGGCTCCAAGGCACTCCAAGAAAACATGCCTATTGACACTACATTGCAATTTGCTAGCTTCATAAGTCTCATATCCTCATTCCAAATACCCGGAATATGTTCCCACTGTTCGGGATTGTAATCTGCTCCATGCAACATAAAATTACATTTCTTACTTATAGGTTCATATCTTTTCATGAAATCCAAGCCCCCCCTAAATTATTAATTTTACAAACATATATATTTCACTATTTTTATCTAAAATTCATCACTATATAAGAATTGTACAGTATTTTCTGAAAAGTTTCCATATTACTTAATATTTTTCAGAGATTTAGCACCTAAATTCCAGTAAAAATTTTATTTTTACTGGAATTGTATCTTTTTACATTTACTTAAAGGGCTGGTAAGCCCGCAGACCGATAGGTCGCAAAAATAGATACACTTACCCCTACCCCACGAAATCTT
>NZ_CABDWS010000085.1 GCF_901447495.1 Haloimpatiens lingqiaonensis | reverse complement strand
ATCTAATATACCACATACTAATCCCAAGGCTATAGGGTGTTCTATTCTTAAAATAAAAAATCCCAATATAGTTTCTATAGTAGTAATTATAACTAAACATATCTCTATTTGTAAAATACTATTAAGAGTATATATCTTATTTTTTATATTCATATAATTTTTTTCAGTAATCAGTTCTTTAATATATTTTTCTAAAAGATTTTTATCCGTTAATATAAAATATACTATCACATTTCCAATGAAATAAGCTAAAATACCCTCAAAGGTATAAAAAGCACCTTTTTTTATAAATGGATTGTTGCATATATTCCATATTATATTTTTTATATTATTTAAAAACAGTTCTATGTCTTTTATATTTACAATTGGGGGTATATTAAATCTTTTGTTAGATAAAATATACTCAAGTTTAAACACATCAACATTATTAAATATAAAATTTCCAACTGATAAAATAACTAAAAAAAATAATATATTAATAAATAGTATACTCATGAAAGCATTTATCTTATTATTAAATATTCTGTGTTTGCAAAAAAATTTATATAGAGGATTTGAAAAATAAAAAATAATTACTATTGTAAAAAATGGCTTAAAATATTTTTTTATTAGTAATGTCAATAAAACAAAAAGAAATAATAGCAAAATACATTTAATTAGTTTTTTATATCTCTCCAATATATTTTCTCCATATAAGTGTTATATAATAATATATTCTTTATATAAATATATATTAATTTATTTTCATCTTATTATTTTGATTTTGTATTTTTAAATTTTTGATTTGCTTGGTTTACTTTTAATTGTAAAAACATAATTTTAATTATGTAAACTAACTTTGTGCAACTTTCAATTATCAATGGTAAAATTACTCTATATTAGATATTGAATATAAAAACTTCAGCTCCAATTAAAAAGAAGGGAAAAAACTGATAGTAACAAGTGGCAGAATACTAGATACAAAAAAAACGCCAAGTTCTATAACTCAGCGCTTTTTACTATATAGCAATAATTATGCTTATATAAGAATAGACAATTACTGATGCAAATAGTATACTATCAAATCTATCTAAAATTCCTCCATGGCCAGGTATTAAGTTACTGTAATCTTTGAGACCTACCAATCTTTTAATAGATGAAGCTACCAAATCACCAAATTGACAAAATACCCCGCACAGTAATCCTATAAATATGAAATGATATATTTCTATATTTATTCCTAAGTTATGTAAAAAAAAGCCGTACACTCCACAAGCTAATGTACTTCCTAATAATCCTCCTAAAGAACCTTCGATACTTTTGTTAGGACTTACCCTTGGATTTAATTTTCTCTTTCCAAAGTTTTTTCCTACATAATATGCAGTTGTATCGCATAACCAAGAGGATAAAAATACTAACCAAATAAGATAATTTCCATGTGGCTTTTGTTCAATTAGACTTATAAAACTAAAAAATACCGCTACATAAATAAATGCTAATATCGTAATACCCACATCAATAAAATTGTGTTTTTCACTTAAAACAGGTATACATAAACATATGAAAGTAAAGATTGAAATACTTATTAAAAATATATTGCTAGATTCAAATTTATTTAAAAACAAATAATATAAAATGCAAAATGCATATGCAAATACACTTAAAGCATTTATATTTTTTTGTTTTGAAGCATTAAAAAATTCATACATACCCATAAGTGATAATGCTAATAATAAAAACTTAAGTAAATTTCCCCCAATAAAAAGAAATATAAGTAATGGTGCTAAGATTAATGCTCCTAAATAACGTTTATTTTTCATATTCCCCTCCTTATTTTATTCCTCCAAAACGCCTGTTTCTATGCTGATAGTCATAAATAGCTTCGTATAAATTTTCTCTAGTAAAATCAGGCCATTTTATATTTGAATACCAAAATTCAGAATATGCACATTGCCATAATAGAAAATTGCTTATGCGCTGCTCTCCACTTGGTCTTATAATAATATCTGGATCTGGCATTCCAGAAGTATATAAGTAATTTGAAAGTGTTTCATCTTTAATATCTTCTTCCTTAATTTTTCCTTCATTTAAATCGCTATACATATTCTTAAAAGCCATTATTATTTCATCTCGTCCACCATAGTTTAGGGCTAAATTTAAAACAAGTCCTGTGTTATTTTTTGTTTTTTCATAAGCTTTTATCAACTCTTCTTCGCATATTCTTGGCAATTTAGAAATATTACCTATACTATTTATAACTACATTGTTAGAATTTAATTCTTCAAATTCATTTTTAAGATACTCCACCAATAGTTTCATAAGTGCATTAACCTCATCCTTAGGCCTCTTCCAATTTTCCGTAGAAAAGGCATACAAGGTTAAATATTTGATTCCTAAGCTATTACATGCTTTTACTATATCTCTTATGGTTTCTACTCCGGCTTTATGCCCCATTGTTCTAGGTAAATTCTTTTCTTTTGCCCATCTTCCATTGCCATCCATTATTATAGCTATATGTTTGGGAATATTATTTAAATCTAATTTATCTAGAATGTTTTTTTCATTTTCTTCTCTTAATTTTTTTCTATTTTTAAAAAAAAGGAATTTCATGAGGTACCCCCTTCTATATAATTAAACCTGCACTAATGCAGGTTTAATTACTATAAAGACATTAAGTCCTTTTCTTTTTTATCAATTATATTATCTATTTCTTTTATAAATTTGTCAGTTTCCTTTTGAATCTTTTCTTCCAAAGTCTTAGCTTCATCTTCTGGTATATCTTTTTTCATTTTCTTAACTTTGTCATTACTATCTCTTCTTAAATTTCTTATAATTATTTTGCTATCTTCGCCCATTTTCTTAACAGTTTTAACTAATGCCTTTCTAGTTTCTTCTGTTAATTCAGGAACCATTAATCTAATAACAATTCCATCATTTGAAGGATTTATTCCTAAATCTGACATAAGAATAGCCTTCTCAATATCTTTCATTGTATTTTTATCCCATGGTTGAATTAATAAAACCCTTGGTTCTGGAGCAGATATATTTGCCATTTGATTTAATGGTGTTGGTGTACCATAATACTCTACACTTATTCTATCTAGCATTGAAGGATTAGCTCTTCCTGCTTTTAAAGTAGCCAAATCCCTTTTAAGTGCCTCAACTGTCTTATTCATTTTTTCATCTAAATTTTTAATTAACTCATTACCCATAAAAATCCTCCTTACTATTTTGATATTATTGTACCTATTTTTTCTCCTAAAACAACCTTTTTTATGTTTTCTGGACAATCTAATCCAAATACTATTATAGGTATATTGTTGTCCATACATAAAGATGTTGCAGTTGAATCCATAACTTGAAGACCCTTATCCAATACATCTATATATTTTAGTTCATCATATTTTTTAGCATCTTCATATTTATGAGGATCTTTATCATAAACACCATCTACTTTTTTTGCTAATAATATAGCTTCAGCTTCAATCTCTGCTGCTCTTAAAGCTGCAGTTGTATCTGTTGAAAAATATGGATTCCCTGTGCCAGCTGCAAAAATTACCACTCTTCCTTTTTCTAAATGTCTCATAGCTCTTCTTCTTATAAAAGGTTCCGCAACCTCTCTCATTTCTATAGCAGTTTGAACTCTTGTGTTTACACCCATGTTTTCCAAACAATCTTGAAGTGCCAATGCATTTATACAAGTAGCCAACATACCCATATAATCTGCAGTAGTTCTGTCCATTCCTTGACCATTTCTTCCTCTCCATATATTGCCGCCACCTACTACAGCACCTACTTGTATGCCTGAATCAACTAATTCTTTTATATCCTTTGAAATTTTATTGGCTATATCAAAATCAATTCCGTAACCTTTTTCTCCCGCTAAAGCCTCACCTGAAAGTTTTAACATTATTCTTTTATATTTTGCAGCCTTCATATACATTATACCTCCAATTTTCAAAAAAATGTATAACTATCTATTTATTGTTTTAAAAAAAGAGAACACGCAGTGTTCTCTTCTGTTCTTTAGCTAGCATTATCCCTGCATTTGTTTTTTAACTTCTTCTGCAAAGTCTTCTTCTTTCTTTTCAATTCCTTCGCCTTTTTCAAATCTAGCAAATTTGTTTATAGATATTGTTGCTCCTACTTCTTTAGATTTTTCAGCTAATAATTTTTCTATTGTATAATCAGAGTTTTTAACCCATACTTGCTCTACTAAACAGTTTTCTTTATAATATTTATTTATTCTTCCGTTTACCATTTTTTCAGCTATATTTTCTGGTTTTCCTTCATTCATAGCTTGAACTTTGTATATTTCTTTTTCTTTTTCTAATGTTTCAGTATCTACGCCAGTTCTATCTAAGAATAATGGATTTACAGCAGCTATTTGCATAGCTATATCTTTTCCTAATCCAGCTAAAACTGGAGAAGATTTTTCACATGCTAATTCTACAAGAACTCCTATTTTCCCGCCACCATGTATGTAGCCTTCAATAGCACCATTTTCAATATTCATTTTAACAAATCTTCTTATAGACATGTTTTCGCCTATTTTAGCTATTAAAGCAGTAAGTCTTTCTCTAACTGTTACAGTTTCATCATCAACAAATTTTTCTTCTAATAATTCTTCAACAGTGTTTAAATTTGAATTTGCAACTTGCTTTGCAACAGCATCAACGAAATTAACAAATTCTTCGTTTGCAGCAACAAAGTCTGTTTCACAGTTAACTTCAACCATTGATGCAACTTTAGCATCTTCTGATATGTAAGTCTTAACTAATCCTTCTGCAGCTATTCTTCCTGCTTTTTTAGCAGCAGCAGCTAATCCTTTTTCTCTTAATAACTCTATTGCCTTTTCCATATCTCCGTTTGTTTCAGTTAGAGCCTTCTTACAATCCATCATTCCAGCTCCAGTAGTTTCTCTAAGTTCTTTAACTTGTTTTGCTGATATCATCTTTATTCCTCCCGTTCATATTTAATTCAAAAGGTAAATGAATTCTTCATTCATCTACCTTTATTTTGAAGTTGTATCTTCTATTTTATTCAGCTAATTGCTCGCCTTGTCTTCCTTCGATAACTGCATCAGCCATTTTAGCAACTATTAATCTAACGGCTCTTATTGCATCGTCATTACCAGGTATTACATAATCAACTTCTTCTGGATCACAGTTTGTATCAACTATGCCTATAACAGGTATTCCTAATATTTTTGCTTCTAATACAGCATTTTTTTCTTTTCTTGGATCAACAACAAATAATGCTCCTATATTAGAAATATTCATTTCCTTTATTCCGCCAAGGTTTTTCTCTAGTTTCTCTTGCTCATGCTTAAGATTAGTAACTTCTTTCTTTGGAAGAACATCGAAAACTCCTTCTTCTTCCATTTTTCCCAACTCTTCTAATCTACCAATTCTTGTTTTTATTGTTTGGAAGTTAGTAAGCATTCCGCCTAACCATCTATTGTTTACGAAGTGCATTCCACATCTTACTGCTTCTTCTGCTATAGCTTCTTGAGCTTGTTTTTTTGTACCTACAAATAATACATCTTTTCCTTCTTCTGAAATACTTCTAATTACTTCATAAGCTTCGTCTACTTTTTTTACAGTCTTTTGTAGATCGATGATGTATATTCCATTTCTTTCTGTGAATATGTATGGAGCCATTTTAGGGTTCCATCTTCTTGTTTGGTGTCCAAAGTGAACTCCTGCTTCTAATAATTGTTTCATTGATATTACTGACATTAAAATTACCTCCTGTTTGGTTAATCCTCCATTATCTTATATTACATAGCACCATACGGCACCGCGCCATGCAAAATGGATAATGTGTGTATTTTCTCCTTATGTAGTATATCATATGTAAATAGCGTATTCAATATTAAAATTTAATATTTTTAAAAAATATACTGAATACAATTTTTTTAATTATTATGAGCCTAATTTTACACATTAGAAAATTACCCCGTTAGGTGGCAATCATAGTATATAATATTTCTAACTTATTTATTCGCTATATGGAGCGGTGAATAAATTATGCCCTTTTATACTCCAAGATAAACAATTAAGGGTTTCGGACATTTTCTAAAAAAAATGTGGGACATAGCCCACATTTTTTTACTATTTACTTTTATTTTATTTTCTTTAATTCATCTAAAAGCTTCTCATTTAATATTCTAATATGAGTACCTTTCATTCCTAAAGATCTTGATTCAATAACTCCTGCACTTTCAAATTTTCTTAATGCATTTACTATTACAGATCGTGTTATTCCAACCTTGTCTGCTATTTTAGATGCTACAAGTAATCCTTCACTTCCATCTAATTCATTGAATATATGCTCCACAGCTTCTAATTCTGAATAAGATAAAGTTCCGATGGCTAACTGAACTACTGCCTTTTTCCTTGCTTCTGCTTCTATTTCATCTTGTTTTGATCTTAAAATTTCCATACCAACTATAGTAGCACTGTACTCTGCAAGTACTAAATCATCATCTGTAAATGATTTATCAAATCTACCTAAAAGTAATGTTCCAAGTCTTTCTCTATTTCCAACTATAGGAACTATTGTTGTAATTTTATTATCAAGGTCGCAATCTTTTCCATCTTGAAAAGCACATATACCTTTATTTCCTAGATTAGCTTTTGTTTCGCTGAATTCAAGCAGTTTATTGTTATAGTCCTCTGGAAATCTCTTATCTTTAAGTATCATATCTTTAACTATTTCACATTCAAATCCACTTGAAAAATTATGTCCTAATATTTTACCTTTTCTACTTATTACATATACATTACAGTCTAAAACTTCACTTAATATTTTACATATATCATCAAATGCAACTGGTTCTGTACCTGTCTTTTGTATTATTCTATTTATTCTACGTGTTTTCTCTAATAACGCTGCCATTTAAATTAACCTCCTTATAATTTATCTAATCCTATACGGAACTTGAATTCTTTTTAAAGAATATTTAGAATTATTTTTTTCTTTTGAAATTTTAGAATTATTATTTTCACTAATTTATGATAACATATACTTAGTGGCATTTCAACATGATTTTTATTAATTTCGACATTTTTATATAATTATGCTAATTTTTTTATTCTTCCTTTGAAGGTTCCTTGTGACCACAAGCGTCATTTGAACACTTATAATATTCACCCTGAGTTTTATTGAATCTTTTGGTCATATAATTTCCACATTCAGGGCATTTTTTATTTACAGGTTCAAACCAACTTACAAAATCACAATCTGGATAATTGCTGCATCCATAAAAGGTTCTACCTTTTTTACTTTTTCTAACAAGTATTTTTCCACCACATTTAGGACACTCTACATCTAATTCTTTAACTATAGGTTTGGTATTTTTGCAATCTGGGTATCCTGGACACGCTAGAAAATCTCCAAATCTTCCGTGCTTTATAACCATAAACCTCCCGCATTTATCGCATTTTATGTCGGTAACTTTATCCTCTATGGTAATTTTAGCTATTTCTTTTTCAGCTATATCGATATCATCCTTTAAAGGTGTAAAAAATTCATCAACTACTTTTTCCCAAGTATCATTTCCTTCTTCTATGGAATCCAATCTTTTTTCCATATCTGCAGTAAATTCCACGTCTACTATTTGTTTAAAATAGTTGCACATAATATCATTAATTATTATTCCTAATTCAGTTGTAATTAATGCTTTCTTCTCTCTCTCAATATATTTTCTATCTAATAATGTAGATATTATTGGTGCATAAGTACTTGGTCTTCCTATTCCATTTTCCTCTAATATTTTTACAAGAGTTGCTTCAGTAAACCTTGCTGGTGGTTGTGTAAAGTGTTGAACTCCTTCTATATCTTCTGTTTCTAATTTATCATTTAGTTTAAATTCTGGCAGTTTTTTTAATGAAGTTTCATCAGAAGAATTGTATACCCTAGTAAAACCATCAAATTTTATTGTAGAACCTGAAGCTTTTAATCCATAATCACCATTTTTAATATCTATTGATACTGTATTCATTATACAAATAGCCATTTGACTTGCCAAAAATCTTTCCCATATTAATTTATAAAGTTTATATTGATCTCTTTTTAAGCTTTCCTTTATTTCTTCTGGATTCAGTTCCACATAAGTAGGCCTTATAGCTTCATGAGCATCTTGTATGTTTTTATTTCCTTTATTGTCAACTTTCTTTGAATTTTCGCCTACATACTCTTCACCATAATTACTTTTTATATATTCCTTAGCTGCAACCTTTGCTTCCTCGGAAATTCTTACGGAATCAGTTCTCATATAAGTTATTAAACCCACAGTACCATGTGACTTTACATCTATTCCTTCATATAATTGTTGCGCTAATGACATAGTTTTTTTGGTTGAAAAGTTTAGTTTTTTATAAGCTTCCTGTTGCAATGTACTTGTAGTAAATGGAAGAGGTTGTCTTCTCTTTTTTGTGGATTTTTTAATTTCATTTATTATAAAATCCTTATTTTTTAATTCTTTAATTATTTTATTACACTGCTCTTCATCTCTTATTTGAATTTTTTCATTTTTATAAGCATTCAATTGTACATCTATTTTTTTATTGTCTTTTGATAATTCACATTCCACTGTCCAATACTCTTCTGGAACAAAACTTTTAATTTCACCTTCTCTATCGCATATAATTTTTAGTGCAACTGATTGTACTCTTCCTGCACTAAGTCCCCATTTAACTTTTCTCCACAATATTGGACTTATTTCATATCCAACTAATCTATCTAGAATCCTTCTAGCTTGTTGAGCATTTACTAAATCCATGTCTATCTTTCTTGGTGTTTTTATTGCATTTTTTACGGCATTCTTAGTTATTTCATTGAATTCTATTCTGCATTTTTTTTCACTATCCAATTTTAATGCATTAGCTAAATGCCATGAAATAGCTTCCCCTTCTCTATCAGGGTCAGTAGCTAAATATATCTTTTCACTTTTTTTTGCTTCTTTTTTTAATTTATCTAGAAGTTCACCTTTTCCTCTTATGGTTATGTATTTAGGTTCATAATTATTATCTATATCTACTCCCAATTTACTTTTTGGAAGATCTCTAACATGTCCCATAGATGCTGTTACTTTATAGGTTTTCCCTAAATATTTTCCTATAGTCTTAGCTTTAGCTGGTGACTCTACTATTACTAACTTCTGTCCCATCTTATCCCCTCCAATAGGTAATTTTACTAACTATTATGCTCACGTGTCTATATATTATGAATTCTAACGTAATAATTTCCAGATAAACACATTATTTCATTATTAAACTGCATTTCAAATAATACATCATATAATTGACTTATGTCAATATGGCATATTTTTATTATGTCGTCAATATGAATAGGACTATCCCCTATTAATTTAGATAATTTAACATGTATTTCATTGGATTTATGTCCCTTATCCATAATTTTTTCCTCTATAAAACCACCTATATAATTTTCTTTCAATAAGTTAAATACATCCTGAATATCTACAAAAGGATACGCTCCTTCGCTTATTAATTTATTAGTACCTTTACTTTGCGGAGAAAATATAGACCCTGGAACCACAATTACATCCTTTCCCTGTTCCAAAGCACAATTAGCAGTTATAAGTGTTCCACTTTTTTCTCCAGCTTCAACTACAATTAATATTTTACCTAAACCACTTATTATTCTGTTTCTTATTGGGAAATTATAATTATATGGTGGCGTTCCAGGCAAAAATTCAGACACTATACATCCCTTATCTATTATAGAATAATAAATTTCCTTATTTGTTTTAGGATATATTATATCTATTCCGCAGCCTAAAACTGCACAAGTATATCCTCCAGCTTCAATACAGGCAGCATGTGCATTTGCATCAATACCCTTTGCCATTCCACTTATTATACCTATATTATTTTTAGTTAATGCTTCCACTATGTATTTGGTACATTGAATTCCATAAAAGGTACAATTTCTAGCCCCCACTACTGAAACTGTTTTAATTTTGTTTAAAATCTCTATATCTCCTTTATAAAATAAACTAAAAGGGGCATCTGAATACTTTTTTAAATTAACAGGATAGTTTTCATCATTAAATTTTACAACTTTTATATTCTGGTTATTAATATTTTCTAAAGAATGCTCTAATTTATCTTTATTCCACGCATCTTTCAAACTTCCTTTTATATTATTATTTAAATTCATATCATTTTCTATACAATAATACCATACTTCTTTAGAAGTTTTAAATTTTTTAAGTAATTCTATCTTTATTTTACTAGATATATTAACACAACTTAACCATAAATCATATAAATCCATTGGAATCCCTCCTAAAATATTACTAAAAGTTTATATAAAAACTTTAATTTGTTAAATTTTTTTTAATTTTTTAGTTTCTATTAATTTTATTATTTAAAACTACTTTATTTCTTATTAGTTTTAAATTATTTTATCATTTATAAATCTTCTATATTGGATAGCCTCCACCAAATCTATTTCCCCTATATTAAAACTTCCTCTTAAATCTGCTATAGTTCTAGCAACTTTTAATATTCTACTGTACGCTCTTGCACTTAAAGAAAATTTAGAATATACCTTTTCTATTAATGCACTACCTTTTTTATCTAAATTGCAATACTTATTTATATCTTTCACATTCATCTGAGCATTAGTAAATATCATATTATCTTTAAATCTAGAACTTTGAATTTCTCTAGCCTTTTTTATTCTTTCTCTTATGCTTTTAGAATCTTCAACCTTTTCACTCCTTTTTATATCTATATACGATAGGGAATTAACATAGGAAAACACATCAATTCTATCCAGTAGTGGCCCTGAAAACTTATTCAAATATCTTTCTCTAACATAATCTGCACAGGTACATTCTCTTACTCCAGATGAATAATAACCACAGGGACATGGGTTTAACGCAGCTACCAACATAAAATTAGCAGGATACTTTACACTGCCGTTATATCTTGAAATTACTATTTCTCTATCTTCTAGGGGCTGTCTAAGCACATTTAATACATTCTTATCAAATTCAAGTATCTCATCTAGAAAAAGCACACCATGATGTGCTAATGATATTTCGCCGGGCATAAGTTCTTTCCCCCCTCCAACTAGTGCAATTTTGGAAGTAGTATGATGTGGACTTCTAAAGGGTCTTTTGGTAATTATACTTTCATCTTTATCTAAATTACCTGAAATACTGTATATTTTTGTAACTTCAATTGCTTCCTCATATTTCATTGGGGGTAATATTGAAGATATTCTTTGAGCTAACATAGTTTTACCTGAGCCAGGAGGTCCAAATAATGCTATATTATGTCCTCCTGCAGAAGCTACTTCAATAGCTCTTTTAGCACTTTCCTGCCCTTTTACATCACAAAAATCTAAGTCATTGTCATAATCCTCAAATTTTTCCTGGCAGGCTTCATATGGTAATAAATCTCTATATTGAATATAGTTCACTACTTCCTTTAAATGCTTAAATGCAAATATATCTACTCCCCTTATTAAGCTACATTCTTCTGCATTATCATAGGGTACTAAAAATTTTTTAATACCATTATCCATTCCTTCCATAACTATTGGTAGAGCTCCCCTAATCCCTTTTAACTCTCCATCTAAAGATAGTTCACCAATAAATAAATATTTATCTAATTCCTCACAACATATTTGATTTGTTGCAATAAGAATACCTATTGCAATTGGTAAATCCAATAAGGCTCCTTCCTTTTTCAAATCTGCAGGAGCTAAATTTATAGTAATTCTACCTATAGGAAACTGATACCCGCAATTTACTATAGCAGCTCTTACTCTTTCTTTAGATTCTCTAACAGACACATCTGGAAGCCCTACTATGTTAAAACATGGTAATCCATTGCATATATGTATCTCAACCCTTACTATATTTCCTTTTATACCACTAAGACTGGCAGTATTAATATTTGTAATAGCCATATTTTTACCTCCATTTTTAATAAGATAGTGTAAAGTTTTTTTACACTACTTTTCTAATTTTTTCTTTATATATCAAGGGTTACAGAATTTTTTTGAATAAAAAAACAATGACCCCCTTTTTTCTGTTATAATTGAATCTGCAAAAACCAAAAATAACATGAAAGGATGTCATTGCTATGGATTCAATTATAACTTATTTAATTTCCTATAATCAATATCTTTTAAAAATAATTTATCAATTACTTATGTTTATTTGTAAATACATTCCT
>NZ_CABDWS010000084.1 GCF_901447495.1 Haloimpatiens lingqiaonensis | reverse complement strand
AATTAATATAAGGTTAAAAACTTAATATATATAATAAAAATGAAACAGTTTTAAACTTATGTGGGGTATAAAATTTAAACTTGTTGATTATAATATCCCTAAAATTTAAATCCAAAATATAATAGTGAATATGTTTGAATTTATATAGGATTTAATTGTGGATATTAACAAAATTTTATTAAGTAATGTGGGTGGAGGTATATTATGATAAGACATGTAGTTATGTGGAGATTAAAAGATGAGGCTTGCGGAAATAATAGAGAGAGCAATGCACTAAAGATTAAGGAGCAATTAGAAAGTTTACAAGGAAAAATAAATGAATTGAAAAGTGCAAAAGTTAATATAAACCATAAATTAGCTCCAGAAGGAAATTTTCATGTGATTTTAGAAGCGGAAGTAGAAGATTTTAATGCACTAAAGGTTTATGCAAATCATCCATTGCATTTAAAAGTAGTAGAGTTTATAAAAGAGGTTTCAGAAAATAGAGTGGCTTTAGATTATGAGTATGGTAAAAAGTCATAATCATTAGTATGGAGAGGTGTTATGATGACTAGGTTTAAGAATGTAATTATAACTATGTTAGTGGCTATTCAATTAATAACTTTTATAGGATGTAAATCTAATAACACTAAGAGCGAAAGTAAAAAAGATAATAAGGGAGCTTCTATTAATTCTAAGAAAGATAATAGGATGGATAATTTAGAAAAGAAGGAGTACTCGCTTAGTGATTATTTGCCATTCAAGCCAAATGTAAGGATGACTTATAAGGGTACTGGTATCGAGTATGCAGGCAAAGAGGTATTTATTGACTTTATAAGTGAAAATAAAATGCAGGTAAGAGAAAATAATGGTGGCACTGAGGTTGCCAAGATAATAGAAGTTAAAGATGGAGAAATAAGAGTCATAATGGCAAAAGAGGAATTTTATTTTAAAGATAACCTAATACAATTATTAAGAGATGGTAAAATAGATGCAGGTAATTTAAAAAACGATGTAATATTAAAGGAACCGATAAAATTAGGGACTAAGTGGAATGATTATCAAGGTAAAGAGAGAAAGATAACTTCACTAAATGCTTCTATAGAAATACCTTATGGTAAATTTAATGCCTTAGAAGTAACTACTACAGGGGAAGGTTACGTTATTAAGGATTACTTTGTTCCAACTATAGGACATGTTAAAAAAATTTATGAAGCAAAGGACATGAGAGTAATTACAGAACTTATTGATGTTCAACAGGATGTTCCATTTGCTCAAAATATAAAACTATACTATCCAAAGTATTATCCAGACTCTAATAGTGAAGGTTTAGTGTATAAAAACCAAAATATAGAATTAAAAACTAATGGAGAGATAAAAGATATATTTGAAAAATACTTTAAAGAAGCTCAAAAAGATAAAGATATAATGAAGATAATGAGCGATAATACAAAAATAAACTATGTATATTTAAATGATGAGGAAAAAAAGGTTTGTATAGATTTTTCAAAGGAATTTGTAACTGAAATGAATGCAGGAACAACTAAAGAATCGCTAGTACTACAATCAGTGACAAATACATTGGGAAACTATTACGGTGTAGAAAAAGTTTATATATCAATAGATGGAAATCCATACGAATCTGGGCATATACTACTAAATAAAAATGAAAGTTTTAAAGTAGATGAAAGTAAAGCTAAAGAAATGGAAATAGAAAAGTAATTATAAAAACGGGGCTGTTGCACTAAGGATTTACATACAATATGTTGTAGTATGTATTCTTAATGCCACAGTCCTATTTTATAAGTTAATGAACTATATTTTAAAAAGCCCAGTTACCGTTTTTAAATACGTCTATTTTTTCACCATTTGAAGTTTCTCCAATGATGTCTAGCTCTTTTGAACCTATCATAAAGTCTACGTGAGTTAATGAAGTGTTAGCACCAGCTTTTTCTAAAGCTTCTTCATTCATTTCACTGCCGCCCTCTAAGCAGCTAGGATATGCAGCACCTAAAGCTAGGTGACAAGAAGCATTTTCATCAAATAGAGTATTGAAGAATACTATGTTTGAGTTTGAAATAGGGGAGTCGTAAGGAACTAAAGCCACTTCTCCTAAATAATGAGATCCCTCATCTGTTTCTATTAATTTTTTAAGGGTATCATAGCCTTCTTCAGCAGAGAAATCTACTATTTTACCATCCTTAAAAGTTAGAGTAAAGTTGTCTATTAAGTTACCTGAGTAATTAAGAGGTTTTGTGCTTTTAACCACACCATTTACTCCAGTTTTTAAAGGAAGAGTGAAAACTTCTTCTGTAGGCATATTGGCAACAAAATAAGTTTTGTCTCTATTGTATTCTCCGCCACCAGCCCATATATGGTTTTCAGGTAGTTCAATAGTTAAATCGGTGTCTTTTGATTTGTAGTATAGTTTTTTGAATTTCTTATTATTTAAAAATTCTACTTTCTCATTTATATTTTTTAAATGATCATTCCATGCTTCTACAGGGTCATCCTTATCCACTCTAACTATATTGAATATATTTTCCCATAGTTTTTCTACAGCTGTATCTTCAGAAACTTCAGGGAATACCTTTTTTGCCCAGCCCTTAGTAGGAACTGAAATTACACACCAAGCTACAAAGCTGTTCATCATGTACTCTCTATAGGCTTTAAGTGCATTAGATGCAGTTTTCATATATTCTGATATTCTAGCAGGATTTACATCTTTAAATAATTCAGGATCAGAAGCTGCTATAGAAAGAAATGCAGCGCCGCCCTTTGCTAATTCTTCAAGTCCCTTTGCATCCCATTCAGGATATTCCTTAAAGGCTTCATCTGGTGCTTTTAAGTATTTTATGTGGGATAATTTTTCGTCATTCCATCTAACGTTTACATTTTTAGCACCCTTATCATATGCACATTCTGCAATGAGTCTAACAAATTCAGCACATTCTATTGGAGCGTTTACTACTAAAGTTTGATCCTTTTGTATATTAACGCCAATTTCAACTGCTAATTTTGCATATTTTTTTAGTGTTTCTGTAAAATTGTCCATTGTATCACTCCTTTTATATAAAGTATAAATTAAATTCAGATGGACAAAAGATTCCATCTGAATTGTGTTTATCAATATTATATTCACTAAAAAATATATAAATCCTTTTTATTTTATAAAAAATTAGCTTTATTTATTCTTATAAAATTTAAAAAATATAAGTCCACCCAATATACCGCCTAAAGTATCTATAAAGACATCTCTAAATTGACCACTTCTTCCTGGTACAAAAAGTTGATGAAATTCATCGCTACAGGCATATAAAAATACAAAGAAAATTGCTATTTTAAGGCATTTTTTCTTGTTAAAATTGTATCTTAAAGCATTGAATACAAGTATGCATAGTATGAAGTATTCTGTAAAATGCCCAGCCTTTCTTACAATAAAATTAGTAGCCTGTCCTAGGTAACTATTTAAATCTAACCCTATATAATTAAAAATTTCTATGATAAGTCCACTTTTCCCATCCGATACATCAGCTGGGTCAGCAGAAAACATAAATATTACTATCATCCATAAAATTACTGCAGTATAACTTATTATTTTTTTGTATTTAATATTTTCCTTTTGATAATTTTTCATATGGTTCTCCTAACACAATTAGATTTTAATAAACAGAACTCTTAGCTTCAGATGGAGTTTTAACTCCAACAGAAGGTTAGAGATCGTTATCCAGGGACGTAGCTGCCGTTAACTGGCACTTTGTTAAAAGTGGGAGTGTTACGGCAGGTAGTCATCGGATAAAACTACTTATTAGTATATACTACAAAGGAAAAAATTTCACCATCAATATTGGAGTATTAATTGTTTTAAAAATTAGTTTTTGTAAATGTCCACGGTATTATGATATAATTTCTCTATAATATGAGGCTTATGGGGGCAACCTCAGGTTAACTTCATAGCTTGAAAAACTTATGAAAGAATTGACGGAGGGAAAAATATGAAATTATTTTTTATATCAGATATACATGGCTCTAGTTATTATTTAAAAAAGGCTTTGGACATATTTGAAAAGGAGCAGTGTAATTATCTCGTTATATTGGGAGATCAATTATACCATGGAGCTAGAAACCCACTGCCAAAGGATTACAACCCAAAAGAAGTAACAGAAATGCTAAATAGTCATAAGGATAAGATAATAGCAGTAAGGGGAAATTGTGAAAGTGAAGTGGATCAAATGGTTATAAAATATCCTACTATGAGCGATTATAGCATAGTACTGTATGAAGGTAGAAGATTATTTTTAACTCATGGACATATATACAACAGAGACAATTTACCTAATTTATCCTCTGGAGATGCTATTATACATGGACATACTCATGTGCCAGTGGCAGAAAAGCAGGATAGTATATTTATAATAAATCTAGGTTCTATTACATTCCCTAAGGAAAATACTCCTCATTGTTATGGAATTCTTGAGAAAAATACATTTACCATAAAGACATTGGAAGGCGAAGTTTACAAGGAAATAGAGTTATAATAATTTCCCGGGAAGTAAAAACAATTAGAGACTAGGGATTAAAATAAGGGGGGGAGAGTTTGGAGATTATAAAGTTTTTACAGTCTTTTTCTAATCCAGTTTTGGATAAGATTTTTTCAGGTATAACCATGGCTGGAGAGGAATTTATACCCATAATAATATTAATTATTATGTTTTGGTGCAAAGATAAAAAATACGGATACAAATTAGGTTTTGCATTGACCTTTAGTGTAGTATTTAATGGAGCAATAAAAGATATAGTGAAATCCCCAAGACCTATAGGAAGAGAAGGCATAAAGTCTTTAAGAACTAAAACAGCCACAGGCTATTCTTTCCCAAGTGGACATACTCAAAATATTACGGTTTTATTTTCATCTTTAATGATAGAATTTAAAAAGAAATGGCTTAATGTTTTAGGTGTAGTACTAATAGTATTAGTAGCTATATCTAGGATGTATTTAGGTGTTCACTGGCCTAAGGATGTAGTAGGGGGTATAGTTTTTGGCATAATAAGTGTCTTAATTGGAAATTATATATTTGAAATAGAGGATATGAAAAAAAGAAATATTATTTTTATTTTTCTAATGATATTATCCTTAGTGGGAACTATATTTTTTAAAAGCCCTGACTACTATAAAGCTACTGGAGTATTTTTAGGATTTTTTATAGGATATTTTGTGGAAAGCAGCTATATTAAATTTAGCGTAAAAGCTACTACTTTTAAAAATGTAGCTAAGCTATTATTAGGCTTGGTGGGAGTTGTACTAATAAGGGTCTTTATGAAAAAAGTCCTTCCCTTAGGAAATTATGGTGACATACTAAGATATCTTGCCATAGGTTTTTGGTGCACGGCAGCAGCTCCATATTTATTTTTAAAACTTAACTTAGCAGAAAAAGAAGTTGATAATGAGATTAATGTAAATAATTAAGAAATAGGACAAAAGTTATAAGAGATATTGCATTAAGAAATTAAAATAGATTTTATAGAATAGGAAAGAGGATTGAAGATGGCGGAATTTCAGGATTTATCTAATTATACCCTTGAAGAAAAGGAAGAATTAATATTAAATAAATATAAAAAACAATTGGGATTTGCAGGTAAGAAGCATGGAGTTATAAAAAAAATAAGCAGTATTAATAACAATAGCAAACCTAACCCAGAAAGACTTTGTGTGGTTGAGGGGATATGGGGAGTTTCTATGCTTTTACAGCATAACATACGTATAAAATATCTTTTAGTATGTCCAGAAGACATATACACCATAGAAGCCCAGAGATTGATGGATCAGTGTATAAATATAGCTGAGAACTCTTTTATGGTGTCTAAAAAAGTTTTTGAAACCATAAGTGAAATGGGTAACGCCCAAGGACTTTTATGTGTGGGATATATGAATAATTATACCTTCCAGGACATACCTTTAAATAAAAATAATGTGGTAGTAATTTTAGATGGATTAGAGATTCCAGGAAATGTAGGAACCATACTTAGAAGTTCTGATGCCACAAAAATAGATGCTGTAATTATAAATAATAGAAAAACCAGATTAAATCATCCAAAATTAATAAGAAGCAGTATGGGAGCTTGTTTTAGTGTGCCAATTATAGATAGCGATTTTGAAGAAACAAATAACTGGCTTCGTGAAAATGGATTTAAACCTATTTTGACAGATACAGATGCTAAAAATCAATATTTTGAATTAGATTACAGCGGAAGAATTGCCATTGTAGTAGGTAGTGAAAGATATGGTATATCTGAAGGCTGGTATAAGGAAGATTATAGCGGTATTGCAATTCCAATGCTAGGGGATTGTGACTCCTTAAATGTTGGTATTGCCACAACTATAGTATTATATGAAGCTGCACTAAAAAATAAGGGACTATTAGTTAGAAAATAACATATAGTCACAAAAAAACTGAACGTGATGTGGTTCCTAATAGTGAAGCATTAGGTTAGAAAATAATATAGAGTTACAAAAAACATAAGTATCACCAATTACTATGACTATACTACAAAATAACTAACCGTTACTTTCAAATAAAGGATTATTAGTTAGATTTATTTTCTAACTAATAATCCTTTATTTAATTATGTTTTAATAATTCTTGCCAGTGATTTTTTTAATTTTTTATTAGCTCTTAAATAATTCACATTTAGGAGGAGTAAAGGTAAATATAGCAAATAAAATTACAAGTATAAGAATAAATACTATAGATAACTTTTCTAGTAGCGGAAAGGATTTTTCTAAGTTCATTAATTTATAGCTTACTATTGCACAGACAATACATCCTATAATATAAGTGGATATATCTATAAATAAAATCGGATGGTTTGTAAATGCTGTATAAGTATAAAATATTATTATTATCATAAGTTCAAGACATAAAATCCCCACAGCTTTTCCAAGCCAATAATTATTCACGTAATTTTTTACTATGGGATATTCTATTAAAGAAAATATAAGTAAAGAAAATAAACCTAATTTTAGATGTTCCCATACACTTTCATTTACTGGGCTAAATAATCCAACTATAGGACTTTGTCCTGACCACTCATAGGTAAAATGAAGTAAGGAACCAACTACTATCATGAAAATAGCCCCTATGATACTAAGCCATAGTAGTATATTTTTTACATCTTTAATCATTTCTTAAAACCTCCTTTGAGAAAAGTGTATTAAATATATCATACTAAAATACCATAAAATTATAATATAGCTGTAAAATTAATAAAGAATATATTTTACTTCATATCCTTTGGTATATGCACTAAAATATATAGGTTAAAAGATTTTTGATTGATAATTGTCAACAAGTAACCATTATGAATTTCCATGAATATAATGAGTTTATAATAATATACTGGGGATGTTTTGCATGTTAATTGCTGATGCAGTGTTTGAGGGGGGAGGAATAAAAGCCATTGGCTTTGTGGGTGCTTTATGCTGCTTAGAAAGAAAAGGATATAAATGGAATAGAGTGGCTGGAACTTCAGCTGGAGCAATGATTGCATCTATGGTAGCAGTAGGATACAAAGGGCAAGAAATGAAAAGCATAATTCAAAATATTAACTATAAGGATTTTCAAGATAATAAAGCATCTAAAATTAAAATTGTAAATATGTTTAAATTTTTTAAGGATAAAGGAGCATATAGTGGAGAGCCTATTGAAAAATATGTATACAATTTATTGAAATCTAAAGGGAAAACAAAGTTTAAGGATATATGGACAGACTCAGGTTCAAAGCTAAAAATTGTAGCGGCAGATATTACTAATAATGATATGCTGATACTTCCAGATGATTTGGTTAAATACAACATAAATCCAAAGGAATTTGAAATAGCAAGGGCTGTGAGAATGAGCATTGGAATTCCTTTTTTCTTTAAACCTGTAAAGCTTAAATATGAGACCAAAGTGATAAGGATTTGGTAAGAACTATATCTATTCCTACTTTAGGAGTAAAAACTACAGAATTTAATTTAAGCAAGGAAAAAAATCAGCAGTTATTTGATTCTGGATATGTTGCAGCAGAAAAATTTATAGGTAGATGGGATTTTAATAGATATGTAAGAGTTTATAGAAAATGCCCGAAAACCTCCGTTGTTTATCTCAGAGGATGAAAGGGCAGTATTACCTGTTCAATAAGTTCATAGCCATAATTATCACGTATAATATGAATAAATGATTAATTTAAAATTTCATGATTAGTGGAATATAGGGACGGTTATAAAATTGATAAAATTAATGAACCGTCCCTGGCTTGTTTACTTTATAGATGCTGTACACTTATGTTATATATATAAAATTATTCACAATGGTGAATATAAATTGCAGTATTTGTGGATTGCATGGTAATATATACATATATAGCTTTAATAATCTTTAGCAAAATAAAAATGACCTATAAGTATATTTCTGGAGGTGCATTATGGTAAAAATAAATTTTCACCAGTTGGGAAAAGTAGATAATGATAAACTTCTATATGCTGTAATAGCTGCAAGATATAATGGGCAGTGGATATTTGTTAAACATAAAGAAAGGGATACTTGGGAAATTCCAGGTGGACATAGAGAAATTGATGAAAATATAAATGATGCTGCTGCTAGGGAATTGTTTGAGGAAACTGGAGCAAAGGAGTTCATAGTAAGACCTATTTGCATTTACTCAGTGGAAAAGGGAGATATAGAATCCTATGGACAGCTATTTTATGCAGAAGTTGAAACATTAGATAATTTGCCAGATTACGAAATAGGAGAAATAGAATTTTTTAATGATATGCCTAAAAACTTAACATATCCATTAATTCAACCACATTTATTTAAAAAAGTTTCAACTATATTAAAACACTAATTTACATAAGTAAAACTCAAAGTTAATAACACAATATTTATCAACTGAATTTTTTATACGAAGTCCGTACCATTGTGGTGGGGGAGATTCACATATAAAGTGTTTGTGATTTTAAAGTGCTAAAATTGGGTCAATGGTCAACAGCGAATTTTGATATTATAGGGGAAATAAATCACCACACAAAAACAGGGGTATGTTAATGGTTAACATCGAATCTTGATATTAAAATAATCAATACAAGAAAGGATAAGAGAAAATGAGTGGAAATAACATAAGCCCAGAAATCATGGATAAACTTACAAAGGTTTGCTTATGTAAGGCTATATCTAGAGCTACCATTAAAAAAGCGGTAGAAAACGGAGCAAGCACTGTGGAAGAAGTCAAGAAAGCAACAGGAGCTACTACAGGGGGATGTGGGGGAAAGAGATGTACACCTAAAATTCAACAAATTATAGATGAATACAAGAATAAATAGAAAATAAAAGAGGGCTATTGCACTAAATTCTTTAATGCAATAGCCCTCTTGTTTATAAAATAAAAAACGAAAATCAGAGTAAATATAAAAGGATGATGTAATTATCAATTAATAAATATGAATTAAAATGAATTTGCATAAAATAATAACCATAAATCAACATATATATAAATTAAGAAAATATTATAAAAAAATAATTTAGCAGTTTATTATATGGAGGATTTATATGAGTAATAAAATAATTAGGGGCGGTTTTCAAAGGGATTTAGTGGAGGAATATGGGGAAAAGATGCTGAAGATTAATATTTTATCTAATAAAGGAGATAAAATAAATATAGTACTTCCTATAAAAGTAGCTAAAATTATATTTAAATGTAAAGATGAAAATACTAAATTAAATAATTCAAGTTATCTAGACATAGGAAAATCAAAAGATATAGATTCAAAAACCGTAAATAAAATTATTATAGCAGCAATAAAAAAAGGTACTGTAGGCAAGATAATTGATTTAAAAAGTCACCAAGAAGATATTATTGAGATAAAGATAGAATAGGCGTACCCACTAGTGCATAGATAGAGTAATTTCATGGAGGATGGTATAAAATGAAGGTTTATGTAAAAAATAGCCAGGGTAAGGAAAATACAATAAATATACCTTTATGGATTTTGGGTATTATAAGTGGTGATTATATTGCTAAGTTTATAAACACCAATGTTGAAAAAAATAAAGATACAGATAATGAGTACTCAGAAAATAATCTAGAAGGAGCCATGGAAAAATTAGAATTTATTCAGTACATGGATAAAAAGCAATTAAAGAAATGTATAAGTATTTTAAGTGAATATGAGGGACTAAAAGTTATTGAAGCTGAAAGTAGTGAAGGAACTTATGTTAAGGTAGTTATTTGAATAAGTCACTTGAATTTATAGTTTTAGAAAATGGTCAAAAGCTCGTTGCTTGTTTCGCGGGTACTTTATGAGTTCAACATAAAATAATGCCTATCACTTTTAAATTAGAGGTAGCATTATTTTTTTGTAGAAAAAGATGAAATGCAACGTGGGGTGTCTCGGTGTACTGCAAAATTAACTTAAAAATTACATTTAAAATCTACGAAAAACCTATTAAATATGCTAATATAAAAATATGTTTAAATAAATACAGTTATCAGAAGCTAAGAGCTCTGTTTATATTAAGCTCTATAAATAATTCCATTTTCAAAGGTATAAAATAAAAATGTAAGAGAAAGCATAAAGCAGGTTTACTTTGTAAATAAGTAGAAAATATAAGGCGGATTTACTTTGCATATAGAATAGGAGAATTTCATTATGAAAAAGGTAAGCTCATTGAAAAAAAACATAAAGAAAATTAAAGGTTCGCTAATAATGGGCATTATATTAGCTATGAGTATCACTATGTTTGGATGTGATATAAATAAAAAAATAGGTAAAACAGAAAAAGAAAGCAATAAACAAACCTATGCCATGGGAACTGTAGTAAGCTTGAAAGTATACGGTGAAAAGGCAGAGGAAAACATAGAGGAAGCCATAAAGTTACTGGGAAATATAGAGGAGAAGATGTCCGTAAACAAGGAAAATAGCGAGGTAAATAGATTAAATTCATCTGCAGGCAATAAATCAGAAAAAGTAAGCAAAGAAACTTATTATGTTATAAAAAAAGCCATAGAGTACAGTAAGCTTTCAGAGGGAGCCTTTGATATTACAGTGGAACCTTTAGTTAAACTGTGGGGTATAGGAACAGATAAAGCAAGAATACCTTCAAAAGAAGAAATTGAAAAAGCTAAAGAACTTATAAACTATAAAAATATAGAAATTAATGAAGATGGACAAATTTATTTAAAAAAGTCAGGCATGAAAATAGATTTAGGTGCTATAGCTAAAGGCTATGGTGCAGATGAAATAAAATCTATGCTTATAAAAAATGGAGTGAAAAGTGCCTTTATAAATATAGGAGGAAATGTTAATCTACTGGGAAGCAAGACTGATGGCAGTCCATGGAAAATAGGAGTTCAAAACCCCCTAAAGGACAAAGGAGAATACTTAGGCATTCTAACTACAGAGGATAAATCCATAGTTACCTCAGGAAATTATGAGAGATATTTTGAGAAGGATGGAAAAAGATATCACCATATTTTTGATGTTAAAACAGGATATCCTGCAGATAAGGGACTTATAAGTACTACCATAGTTTCAGACAAGTCTATTGATGGAGATGCCCTATCCACAACCACTTATGTATTAGGCTTAGAAAAGGCTATAAAACTTGTAGAAAGTCAAAAGGGTGTGGATGCAATATTTGTCACCAAAGATAAAAAGATTTATGTTACTTCAGGAGTAAAGGATAAATTTAAACTTACGGATAAAGAATTTCAATATGTAAATTAAAAACAATGGCTTATTTCTAATAGATAGCTATTGTCAGTATTTCTCTACCTTATGGTGTTGGAATACATTAGGTTTACGATAACTTGTATATTTTACGCAAAATTATATAAAATTAAATAAGTTAAGGAGAAGGTATGAAAAAAGGAGATAAAATTGTATTAGTTACTATAGCCATACTAATTATATGTAGTATAGCTGGAATTTTTGGTTATAGATATTTTTATAAAAATAGTAAAGCAGTAGCTATAATAAAACAAAATGGCAAAGTGATTAGAACTATAGATCTTACCAAAGTTGTTAAGGAAGAAGAAATAAAAATACCTAGTGAAGATGGACATTATAATATAGTAAAAGTAGAAAAGGGAAGAATTAGGTTTGTGGATTCAGATTGCCCAGATAAAATATGTGTAAAAGCAGCTTGGCTTAAAAAGCCTGGTGATAGTGCTGCCTGCCTTCCACATAAAATCATAATAACAATACAGGGACAAAATCCTGAGATTGATGATGTAGCGTATTAATTAGGAAATAAGTAAGAAGTAATAAGTAAGAGTTAAGGATAAAACTCAAGGAGTTTTTTAGAATTAATTAGGCTATTTAATATTTCTTGTGTAGAAAAACTTTACAAATAAAAAATGCATTTGCTATTATTGTAATGCAAACAACAATAATATCCCCAATAAAGGAGAAAGCAAATGCAAGATAATTATATCAAAGT
>NZ_CABDWS010000083.1 GCF_901447495.1 Haloimpatiens lingqiaonensis | reverse complement strand
GATTTGCTCTGCCAATGGTGGGCTACCTCCTATGGTTAAAAGACAGAGATACTATGAATCTCTAAATCAAGCTGCCTAATAACGAACTATGCGAGAAAAAACTGTCAAGTAATATTGACAATATCAAAACAAGTTTTTCCAATAACTTCTTTGATGTCGCAATTGGTAATGTTCCCTTTGGTGAATTCAAGGTCAATGATAGAGATTATAATAAGAATAACTTTCTAATTCATGATTATTTCTTTGCTAAGTCCATAGATAAGGTACGAAATGGTGGTGTCATCGCATTTATCACATCTAGTGGCACAATGGATAAAAAGGATGAAAGTATTAGAAAATACTTAAATGCTAGAGCTGAAATTTTAGGGGCAATTAGACTTCCTAATGATACTTTTAAAGGTGTAGCAGGTACTGAAGTCACTTCAGATATTATCTTTTTAAAGAAAAGAGATAGTGTTATTGAGCGTGATGATGATTGGGTTCATTTAGCTGAAGATGAGAATGGTTTAGTTTATAACAAATACTTTGTAGATCATCCTGATATGGTATTAGGTCAAATGGAAGAAGTCAGTGGTCGCTTTGGAAATACCATAACTTGCTTACCAAAAGAGAATGTCACATTAAAAGATTTACTTGAAAGTGCGAGTCAAGAAATATCAAAAGATGCGAAATACGAAGAAATTGAACTGCTAGACGATGAAGTGGTATCTATTCCGGCAACAGATGATGTTAAAAACTTTTCATATACGATTATCAATGATGATATTTACTACAGAGAAAATTCGCTTTTCATTAAAAAGCAAGTAAGTGATAAAAACAAAGAAAAGATTAAAGATTATTTAGCTTTAAATGAAGCCTTAAAAGATGTTATCTATAAGCAGAAAGAAGATTTTAGTGAAGATGAAATTAACCTTTCTCAAAAGCGTTTAAATGAAGTATATGATGATTTTTCTAAAAAGCATGGATTTATTAATAATTTAAGTAATACAAGAGCATTAAGAGAAGATAGTAATTTCCCTTTGGTATCTTCTATTGAAGTTTTAGATGAAGAAGAAAACTTTAAGGCTAAAGGAGATATCTTTTCTAAACGAACTATTACAAAAGCAAAAACTGTTGAGCATGTTGATACTTCCCTTGAAGCATTGGTGCTTTCTATATCACAAAAAGGTTATGTAGACTTTGAGTATATGGAAAGCTTAAGTGGAAAAGATAGAAATACTTTAATTGAGGAATTAAGGGGAGAAATCTTTTTAAATATTCGTGAAGAAAATACAAACTTTAATCAGAGATTGTTATTTGATATGGAAGATGGGGATTTACCTTTTGCTTGTAGTGATAATGTCAATTCATTTAAATATGCTTATGTCACTAAAGATGAGTATTTAAGTGGGAATATTAGAGAAAAAATAGGTATTGTCGATAGTTATATTGCAAGGTTAAAACAAGCTAGCCGTATGCTTGATGATAGTGATGAAAGAAATGCAGTTGAAAAAGAATTAGTACGATTAGAATATCAAAAGTCAGAACTTGAAAAAGTTAAACCAAAAGAACTTGAAGCAAGCGAAATCAATGTAAGAATCGGTGCTACTTGGATTCCACCAAAGGATATTGAACGCTTTATCTATGAAACACTTAAAACACCAGGATATGCAAGATGGGATATTAAAGTTAAGTTTTCTCATCTGACAAGTGAATGGAATGTTGAGGGTAAAAGTAAAGATAGAGGAAATGATCTTGCTGAGATGACTTATGGTACAAGCAGAGTCAGTGCATATAAACTTATTGAAGATGCTCTAAATTTAAAAGAAACAAAAGTATTTGACCAAATAATTAATGATGATGGCACTAAAACATCGGTACTTAATAAAAAGGAAACGATGTTAGCTAATCAAAAACAAGAGTTAATCAAGGAAGAGTTTAAGAACTGGATATTTAGTGATCAAGAAAGAAGAAATCGACTTGTTGCTATTTATAACGAAAAATTTAATTCGATTCGTAATCGAGAATATGATGGCTCTAATTTAACTTTTGAGGGAATGAGTACTGACATTACACTTCGACCTCATCAGAAAAACGCAATTGCTAGAACACTTTATGGTGGTAATAGTTTGCTGGCTCATGTGGTTGGGGCTGGCAAGACTTTTGAAATGGTTGCAAGTTCAATGGAAGCTAAACGATTAGGAATGTGTAGTAAATCACTCTTTGTTGTTCCTAACCATTTAACTGGACAAATTGGTAGAGAATTTATGCAGCTATATCCATCAGCTAATATTATGGTGGCTGATAAGAAAGATTTTGAACCTAAAAAAAGAAAACGATTTATAGGCAAAATTGCAACAGGAGAATATGACGCAGTTATCATAGGGCATAGTCAATTTGAAAAAATCCCAATGTCAAAGGAATATCAACAAAAGCATATCCAAGATCAAATTGATGAAATTATTAACTACATCGAAGAATATAAGCATGATAGAAATCAAAATTTCACAGTTAAAGAACTTCAAAAGACAAAGAAAAAGCTAGAAACAAAACTAGAGAAGTTAAATGATGATTTCAAAAAAGATGATGTAATCACTTTTGAAGAACTTGGTGTTGATAAATTATTTATCGATGAAGCACATAACTACAAGAACCTATATCTTTATACCAAAATGAGAAATGTTGCAGGCATTGGACAATCTGAGGCTTTTAAGTCTTCAGATATGTTTATGAAATGTCGTTATATGGATGAAATAACTAATGGTAAAGGAATTGTATTTGCGACTGGTACGCCAGTAAGTAATTCCATGACAGAGCTTTATACCATGCAGCGTTATCTTCAGTATGATGAGCTAAAAAAGAATGGCTTGGAGCATTTTGATAGTTGGGCTAGTACCTTTGGAGAAACGCAATCAGCATTAGAATTATCGCCAGAGGGAACAGGCTATAGGGTTAAGACAAGGTTTTCTAAGTTCTATAATTTACCTGAATTAATGAGTTTGTTTAAAGAAGTTGCTGATATTCAAACTGCAGATATGTTAAATTTACCAGTTCCTAAAGCACATTATGAAGTCATTAAGACAATGCCTAGTGATGAGCAAAAAGAAATACTAAAGAGTTTATCAGAAAGAGCAGATAAAGTTCGAAATAGACAAGTAGAACCAGAAGAAGATAATATGCTTAAGATTACCAATGATGGAAAGAAATTAGCTTTAGATCAGCGTTTAATCAATCCATTATTACCTGATGATGAAAATTCAAAAGTTAATGTGTACGTTAAAAATATCTTTGCAATATGGGACAAGACAAAAGAAGATAAATCAACACAGTTATTATTCTCTGATATGTCTACTCCAAAAGGTGACGGAAGTTTTAATATTTATGATGATATTCGAGATAAACTAGTTGATTTAGGAATACCAAAAGAAGAAATAGCCTTTATTCACGAAGCAAATACGGATAAGCAAAAGGATGAACTCTTTGCAAAAGTAAGAAAGGGTGAAATTCGTATATTGATGGGTTCTACACAAAAAATGGGTGCAGGTACAAATGTTCAAAATAAACTTATTGCCATGCATGATTTAGATGTGCCATGGCGTCCGGCTGACCTTGAACAAAGAAGTGGTAGAATTGTGCGTCAAGGTAATGAGAATAAAGAAGTGCATATTTATCGCTACATTACAGAAAACACCTTTGACGCATACCTTTGGCAAACTATTGAAAATAAGCAAAAATTTATCTCTCAGATTATGACAAGTAAGACTCCTGTTCGAGTGGCAGAAGATGTTGATGAAAGTTCTCTTAATTATGCTGAAATTAAGGCACTAGCAACAGGTGACCCAAAAATTAAAGAAAAAATGGATTTAGATAATGAAGTGACAAAACTTAAAATGCTTGAAGCTAACTATAAGTCTAATCGTTATCGTTTAGAGGATAAGGTTACAAAATTTTATCCTGAGGAAATTGCTAGAACCGAAAAGCAAATTGAAGCTATCAAAAAGGATATAGACAATGTAGAACCACAAGGGAGTGGAGAAAACAAGTTTACTTCAATTACCATTTTCGGTGAGAAGATATTGGATAAAAAGATTGCTGGTGAAAAGCTACTTGAAGCAGTTAAAACAGTCAAAATCAATGACAATAAAGTTATTGGTTCGTATCGAGGTATGGATTTAGAAGTTGGTTATAATTTCTTAACAAATGAGCATAATTTTAGTTTAAATGGTGCTACAAAGCATTATGGAGAACTTGGAACAAGTGCTGAGGGCAATATCACAAGACTTGATAATGTAATCGAGAAAATGCCAGATAAAATTACTAGACTTGAAGAAAAGCTAGTAGCTACAAAAGGACAACTTGAAAATGCCAAAGAAGAGTTAGCGAAGCCTTTTGAAAAAGCAGATGAATTAAAAACTAAGGTTTTAAGATTAGCAGAACTAAACCAACTTCTTGATATGGGAGAAGTTGAAGAAAAGGTTAATCCTAATCCTTTAATCGCAGATGTTAAAAATGCGATTATTGATTTTATTAATAGAGAATACGAAGAAGATCATAAATATGAGGATTTTAATAATCTCTATCCTGACCTTAAGCATATTGGCATTGCCTACACAACAACACCAGATGAAAAATATGAAATTCAATATGAAGTAAATTTAGAGGATTTTATGGCTACACAATATGTAAATAATGAGCCTATAACTGAGTATGATTATTTAAAAGAATTAGGTAGTGAAGAAAAGGCATTACAATCAATGTTACAAGATATGGAAATAGCTGATTTTAGTGATTTTGTTTCTATTGATGATAATGACCTTAAAAATGTACTTGGTCTTGAACGAGATGACAATGGTAATATTTATGATCCGTTAGCTCAGGATTTGGATAATGATGGCGTATCTGATAGATACGATCATGATTTTAGGGATAGTGATTATTTTGAAACAACTTACGATGTAGATGACAATGTTCAGTTAAAAGGAAATAAGGCTGAAAAGCCATCAATTTTAAAACAGATTAAATCATATCAAGATAATGAAAAAGAATCTGAAGTAAAAGAATGTGGCACAAAAGAACATGATGAAAGATAAGGGGATCGGGTTCGACCTCTTTAATATTTAGTAGAATAACGGAGGAATATTATGAATTACAGACAAATGAGAAACACATTAGAAAAAATGGCAAATGAAAACCATGAAGATTATACAAAAGCTTTAATCAGCTTTGAAAAAGGTATCAATGATAAGGACGCTTTGGATAAGCTTTATACTGATTATATGGAAAATGATAGTATGAGCTTACTTAACGATGAATTTGATTATATGATTGATGAACTAAGAGAAAATGGACAGTTAAAAGAAAATGCAACTATTCAAGAGGAAGATAATGATCTAGTGAATGTTGTTGGTAATATTGTAGGTGATGTTGAAGTTGTAGAAAGAGAAAACAAAAATGGAGAGCCATTTAAGGTGGCAAATTTCTCCATTGTATCCAATGATGAAAATGGCGATAAGTTTTATACAAATTGTTCTGCTTATGGTGAAAAAAGCGATATTCCAAAAGAATTTAAGCAAGGTGATTTTGTGAAAGTCTTTGGACAAGTTAGAATTTCAATGGACGATAATGGTAAGGAATATAGCAATGTTAGAGTGTTATCTTCAAAACTTTTAAAAGCAAAAGAACAGATGAAAAATCAAGTTGAGGATAAAGATTCTGTGCTTGGTGCAATTAAGAAATACAAGGCTGAAGAACAAATAAAGCCATCTGATAAAAAAGAAACATCAAAAGAAGCTGAAAGATAAGATATGTCGGTGTGGTCTTATGACTGCACCGACTATTTTTTTGTAGTGAGAGTTCGAGAAAATGAACTATTTTATTGAGAAAGACTAATATATTGTGTTATAATGGAAAAGAATAATTTTGAAATAGGTAAGGATGGAGGTTTCTATGTCAAAATTGAGTTATAAAAAATTGTTTAAGATGTTAATAGATATTGATATGTCAAATACAGAACTTATTGAAAAAGCTGGAATTAGTAAAAGCACATTTTATAAAATGAAAAATGGGGAAAACATCACTACAGATGTATTACTTAGAGTTTGTGATGTATTAAAGTGTGATGTTTCAGATATTGTGGAATGCATTGAAATTACGGACAAGTAAAAGGGTTCATTTACAATTTTGAGAAAGGAGAAATTATAATGGGAAATTCTATATTGAACAAGGCGAGATATAGTAATAACACAGATGAGTGGTATACGGATTATAAAACAATAGAAAATGAAGTAAACCATTATGAATCCCAATTTTATGGAAAAAAAATATTGTGTAATTGTGATGATCCATATGAGTCCGCTTTTGCTAAATTCTTTTTAAGAAATTTCAATCGTTTTAAACTAAAAAAACTTGTCTGCATTTCGTATGCAAAATCAGCTATGCACTCAAGTGAAGATGGTAGAGGACTTCTTTTGGAAGTTGATAAAATGCCAATTTTTGAAAGTGAAAACATAAATAATAAAGAAATGATTGATAAATTAACTATGAATGGGAATATAAGAAAATTAGTTGGTGATGGAGATTTCAGAAGTTCAGAGTGTGTGAATTATTTAAAAGAATCAGATATAGTTGTGACAAATCCACCATTTTCTAAATTCACAGAACTGTTTTCTTTAATTACTAAATATAACAAAAAATATTTATTAATTAGTAATCAAAATGCTATAACATACAAAGAAATTTTCCCTTTAATAAAAAATAATCAAGCTCGTGTAGGATATCATTTTGGAGATATGGCATTTAGAGTACCGGATGATACAGAACCTAGAAAAACAAGGTTTTGGATTGATGATTCTGGTCAAAAGTGGCGTAGCTTAGGAAATGCAATGTGGTTAACGAATTTAATAGTTTCAAAAAGTAATAGCAGGAAGTTAGTGTTAACACATAACTATTCAAAAGAGAATTATCCAAAATATGACAACTTTGATGCGATACATATTCCAAGGGTATCAGAGATTCCAATGGATTATTATGGGGTTATGGGTGTTCCACTCACATATTTGAAATATCACGACGAAGATATGTTTGAAATTGTAGGCGAAGCAAATCATGGGTCAGATAATGAATATGACCTATTTAAGCCACAAATAGATGGTAAAGAAACTTTTAAACGAATATTAATAAAAAGACGAAAGCGAGAGAAAGAAATGGAATTTAGGATACTAGATTTATTTTGTGGTGCTGGTGGCATGTCCTATGGAATGCATAAAAATAAGCATTTTGTAACCAAAGTTGCACTTGATATTAATGAAAAATTAGCACAAACATTCAAAAAGAATATGCCTGATACAGAATTGATTATCGGTGATATCCAAGATAATAATGTAAAAGAAAAAATTATTAATTTATCTAAGAAAAACAATGTAAATATGATTATTGGAGGACCACCTTGTCAAGGTTTTTCATTAAAAGGGAAAAAATTAGGTTTAGATGATCCAAGAAATTTTCTATTTATAGAATATCTTCATTTAGTAGAAGAACTTCAACCATCGGTTTTTGTGATAGAAAATGTTAAAAGTTTGATGTCGACATCTAATGGTTGGTTTAAGAATCAAATTATAAGTGAAATTAAAAAATTGGGCTATGAAGTTAGTGTGGGAATAGTTAAGGCAAGTGATTATGGAGTTCCACAAAGTAGAGAAAGAGTTATATTTTTATGTAGTAAGAATAAAGCTATTTCTATACCTGAAGCTACTGTTGATGTACCGATAACAGTAAGAGAAGCGATTGAAGACTTAGCATACTTGAATTCTAATGAGGGGGCTTTTGAACAGAGTTATATTACAGAACCAATGACAGATTATCAGAGGATGATGAGAATAGATAGTAAAAAATTGTATAACCATAAAGCCTCTAACCATTCTCAAGTTGCAATCGATAAACTTAGCATGATACCTCCAGAAAAAGGAAAAGAATATTTACCTGAAGAACTTTTAGGCAAACAAAAATTTAATTCAACTTGGGGAAGATTAAAATGGGATGAACCATCTCCAACTATTGATACTAGGTTCGATGCAGCATCGAACGGAACGAATAATCATCCTTTTTTAAATCGTGCTATAACACCTAGAGAAGCAGCAAGAATTCAATCTTTTGATGATAGTTTTATTTTTTATGGTAATAAAGTAGATATTAGAACACAAATTGGAAATGCAGTTCCGCCACTTATGGCAAAAGCAATAGCGGACCATATTTATAAATGTTTAGTTAAAGATGAGAGTGAGGGAGAAGAAAATGAATAGTCAAATGGCTTATTTAGTTGGAATGATATTAGGTAACGGAGAGGTACAAAGAGATAGTAATAGTACTACAATAACTATTGAGATACCACATAAAAATTTAAGAGATGATGAAGGACTAGAAGTTTCTGTATATGTGAAAAGTAGTTTAGCAGACATTAGAGGTGTTATAGAGCCTCTTTTAGGTCATTCGTTACCTATTACGCAAACAAAAACTGCTACAAGAGTATCTTTCACAAAGCCTAATGAAGATTATACAATGAGAGAAATTTTAAGATTTATTGGTAATGGGGTTCATCATTCAACCATGACAATGAATGATGAGTTATTTAGTATGACTACTGATGAAAAGAAAGAATTGTTAAGAGGCGTAGCTGATGTAACAGGCTATATTAGAAAAAGTAATATGGCTTATGGACAAGATGGATGCCATAGGGTATATATCGAAATACCGGGAAATTGGCAATTTGTTATTGATGTTGCAAATATGTTAAAAATGCTAGATATACCAGTACAAACAATAGATTTCGGTCATCCTAATTTTAGAGATTCTAATTTAAAAAAATATAACGAAGGAAAACCTTATTATTGGAAAAAAGAACATCAAGTTAAGATTTGGGCAAACGAATTTTTGCCTATAGGATTTAACATTGTTCATAAGCAAAGAGCATTAGAAAGATATGCAGAGGAATTGCTTGACTACTTAGATGAAAATAAAACACATCAATTTTATTGGGAAAAACCAATTAGATTGAGAAATAAACCTATTCATCCTATGGAAAATGATGACAGTTTACCAGAAAAAATAAGAGGAAAACATTTTGATTCATGGACTCAGTTAGCAAAGGAATTAGGTTATGGCGAATAATGTAAAAAGTGAATTTGAACTATACCCAGGTATGTGTGCATGGCTAGAAACATATCTTAAAGACAAATTTAAAAGCAAAAATTGTGAAGTAATAGTAGTAGACTGTCATTCTGTTTATCTTGATTCGATTTTAGAAAAATATGGAGTTATTCAATATTATCCACAAGTTGTAGGGCTAAAAATAGAAATAGATGTATTAGGTATTGTAAAGTGGAAAGATAAAGCTGAAATTTATTTAGTTGAGGCGAAAAAAACGGCTTTAAACCTTCAAAATTTAGGACAATTATTGATCTATTGTAAACTTTGTGATCCTGAGGAAGCATATTTATTATCATCTGGTGGTTTAGGAAGTTTAAAAAAAGTTTTGAACAATTTAAATAGAGAAGATTTATTAGACTATGGAAACGGTAAAAAAATTAAAAAAATAAGAGTCGCAAGATGGGATATCACTAAAGATGGAATAGATAATCATTCTATTGTTCCAAAGATATAAAGTATTAAATGTATTAAGAGGTGATGATAACGATGTTTGATAATGGTTGTGAATGGCTAAGATGTGATTTTCACCTTCATACTAGAAAAGATAAGGAATTTAAATATTCAGGTGAGGAACATTCTTTTGTTAATGATTACATAAGTTCTCTAGAAAATAGCAATATCAAAATTGGATTAATAACGAATCATAACAAATTTGATTTAAATGAGTATAAGGCTTTAAAAAAAGCAGCAAGTAAAAAGAACATATTTATACTTCCTGGAGTAGAATTGTCTGTTAAAGATGGTAAAAACAGCGTACATACGCTTATAATTTTTAATCCTGAAGATTGGATTCAAAATGGAGAAAACCATATAAATAATTTTTTAACTGCTGCTTTTCAGGGAATAAACAATCGTGAAAACGAAAATACATGTTGTAATTATGATTTAAATACTTTACTAGTAGAACTTGAAAAACTTAATAAAGATTATTTTATTGTATTTGCACATATAGAGCAAAAAAGTGGACTTATTGAAGAATGTGGTGGTGGAAGATTATCTTCTTTGGCTTCAAATCATGAATTTAAAAAAAGAGTTCTAGGTTTACAAAAATTAAGAACAAAAGATAACATAAAAAAGATTAAAGATTGGTTTGGATATGAAGTAGCATTTGTTGAAGGTTCAGATCCAAAGAAACTTGAGGAAATTGGCAAAGGTAAAGAAACATATATTAAAATTGGAGAGTATTCTTTTAACGCATTAAAATATGCTTTACAAGATTATAAAAATAGGATTTCTGATGAATTACCTAAAATAAATCATGGATATATAAATTCAATATCATTTAAAGGTGGTAAATTAGACTCGATGAAGATTCCATTTTCAAATGAACTTAATACCTTAATTGGTATTAGAGGAAGTGGAAAATCATCAGTTTTAGAGTCAATAAGATATGCTTTAGATTTAAATGCGAATATTGATAAAGACTACAAAGATAATTTAGTAAAAAACACTCTTGGTTCGGGTGGGGAAATATCATTAGATATTATTGATAAATATGGTAAACACTATGAGCTTAAGAGATTAATGAATGAACAATACTCTATTTTAGATGGAAATGGTAATGATATTGGAATATCAATAGATTCTATTATAAGTAATCCTTTATATTTTGGGCAGAAAGATTTATCTTTTACTCAAAGTGGATATGCCTTTGATTTATTGCAAAAATTATTAGGCAATAGAATAAAAATACAGTTAGATTCCATAGATGATTGTATTTTTAATTTAGAAAAATCAATAAGAGAATTTTTTCAATTATCATCAATTCCATCGAAGATAGAAGAGCTAAATACCAAAAAACAAGATTTAGAACATACACTTAAAATTTTTCAAGAGAAAGGAATTTCTGAAAAGTTAAAAAAGCAAACATCATATAACAAAGACTATAATAAAATTGAACACTTAATGAGTAAAGTTGAAGATGTTTATTTAAATTTTAAAAAAGTATATGATGAAGTTGATACGGATGACTTTAAATTATCTGATTATCATAGTGACTATAATGATGAATTATTTGAAGATATAAATGAAGTATTAAACCATATCACTGACTCTTTTGCGAACATTTCCAATGAAATCGAAAGAATTTCCTTAAATAAAAATTCTTTGAAATTACTTAAGGAAAAATTGGATAATGACATTAAATCATTAAAAGAAGAATTCGCCTCTATTAAACGAGATATACAAGACGAGGCATTAGATCCTGATAGTTTTGTAAAATATAATTCTGAATACGAAAAGGTAAAACAAGAGATTGGAGAGCTAACAAAAAAGAATAATTCAAGAGAATCTTTAATTTTAGACATAAAAAAATATATTCGAGAAAGAAACGAAATTCTTAGTAGTGTATTTAGAAAATATGAAGAAGAAATTAAAAAAATAAATGAAAGTCAGAACGAGCTAGAAATTAGGATTCATTTTAAGGGTAACAAAGATAAATTTAAGAATGATATCAAGGCAAAATTTAGAGGTACAGGTCTTTCAGAAGTTAAAGCTATAGAAATTTCCAATAAGTTTTCTGACTTTATTTCGATTATAAGTGATTATATTTTGGATGATTCGAAACAATTACACACAATAGTCAATGAAAAGATTGTTTCCAAAATACAGGATAAAATACAAGAAAACTATAAAGAACTCATTAAAGAAGTTTGTCCAGATTTGGTCGAGATTTATTATCATAATAAGTTATTAGAGCATCATTCAATAGGTCAAAGAGCATCGGCATTAATATTATTTGTATTAACACAAGAAGATAATGATTTAATCATTATCGATCAACCAGAAGATGATTTAGATAATCAAATTATTTACGAGGAAGTTATAAGTACAATTAAAAGAAAAAAACCAACAATTCAATTTATATTTGCTACACATAATGCAAATATACCTGTGTTAGGAGATGCTGAATGCGTTGTTGCTACACAGTATAATGATAGAATTGATTTAGATATTGGTAATATCGATTGTTCTGCTACTCATAAAAAGATAGTAGACATTATGGAAGGTGGAAAAGAGGCTTTTGAAAAAAGAAAATTAATATACACAAATTGGGATAATGGTAAGTAGTCTCATCGCTCCATCTCTTTACCCATATATTTCTCATAATTCTTTCTGATGTGGTAAAGCTCATTCATATCAGATTTTGTAGAAGAATACTCTTGCATTAGGGTAGTAAGCGTCAAAAATTAAGTATCTAGAAAACATACCCTCTCATTGATAAACTTAAGTAAAAGATTATCAATGGGAGGTTTACTTATGTATAAAAAATTAGATAATGATGCTTGGGAGGAATATTTAGTAAGCGTCAAAAATTAAGTATCTAGAAAACATACCCTCTCATTGATAAACTTAAGTAAAAGATTATCAATGGGAGGTTTACTTATGTATAAAAAATTAGATAATGATGCTTGGGAGGAATATTTA
>NZ_CABDWS010000082.1 GCF_901447495.1 Haloimpatiens lingqiaonensis | reverse complement strand
AATAGAAATGTTACATATATGGACTCAAAGGAAATCTTAAACACAAAAAAATCTATTTGCAAAAACTTCCTGGCAGTTACTAGTATAGGTAACGAAACCAAAAATAACAATATAGATTTTTTGCTATCCTTTATAGCTAGATACATGTCATTTATCAATAAAAATGTAGCAAAAAACAACGTTACTACATCTTTTTTACTAGATCCATTTATATTTAAAATGGCCAATATACAGGATAATAAAATGCTAATAAAAATTATGTTTCTATTGCTGTGGAATACCTCATTTACGTACTGTTTCATATTTACGACCCCTTATTTTTATCATTTTTAAACGAATCCAATTGTATCTTTCTATATTTTACTGTAAAATTACAGTATTCTTTATACATAGAATTTAAATTTTTTATTGATTCTTCAATAGATTTTTTACCTTTAATTGCATCTATACAAACTTCCATTGTCTTTTCAGAATTTCTAGATATAAAAATTGAAGGATCTAGTGTCTCTGTTTCACAATTATAAACATCATTGTATTCTCTATAAGTATCACCCTTTATATCTGTATTTTTAAGAGTTGGTGATAATGCCATTCTTGTTTTTAATACTTCCTTATTAACTTCTTGTGATATCAACCAATTAAAAACTTCATTTACAGCTTCTTTCTCTTTATCACTTTTTTCCATAACGCTAGCACTTATAGATAAAAAGTTAGAATTGGATAAATAGTATGATTTATTTCCTTTAGAACCACTTATTTCAGGTAAATTGCATATACCTATTTCAAAATTTAGTGGAACAATATTTGAGAAGTATCCTTTATCTTCAAAAGTAGATAGATGCATTGCTATATTTCCTTTATAAAAATCCGTCCTTAAATCATTCTTGCCCTTTTTATCAAAGTCTTTATTTATCAATCCTTCTTTATACATATTTCTGTATATATTAAGAATTTGTTCTGCAGAATTAAAATTATATTCTCCCTTTTCGTAATTCCAAAATGAAGTATATATATTATCTAAATTTACACTAGGTTCTCCTATTGAAGTTTTAAAATCTTCATAATATTTTATAGGAAATTGAAATGGAATTACACCTGGACACTTTTCCTTAATTTTTTTACTGTATTCTACTAACTCATTCCAAGTCTTAGGTGGTCTTTCTTCTTCTAATCCTGCTTTTTTAAATATTTCCTTATTCCACACTAACTTTACATTTTCTTCATACAATCTAACGCCTACAGGAATTTTATTATAGTATACAAAATCTCCCTCTCTAATATTATCTTTATTTAAATTCATATTATTTAGGTTTTCTATTTTATTTTCTTTAATCAATTCAAAAAAACTATACATCATTATGTCAGGACCCTTTTCTGCAGCTAAAGAAGTTTTTAATATATTATCATAGTCTCTATTGTCAAACAATCCCAACATTATATATATATCTTTATGTTCATCATTAAATTTTTTAGCTTGATATCCTCTTGTAGATGAGATTTTATCTTTAGGAAGCCAAACTCTAACTATAGTTTTATCTTTTAAAAAATCGTAATCTTCATTATTTTCTTTTTGCTTTAATAATCTCATACAATATATAAGAGAAGTAGTTACTAGCATTATACATATTATCAAAATAACTGTTAAATATATTTTTCTGTTCATTTTTTTCATAATATACAACTCCCGTATATTTCTATTAGAATATACTATTTATTATATTTAAAATCTTTTCTCCAGCTTTACCATCACCAAATATATTTTGTTGTTCACTTTTAGGTTCAAAAAATAATATAGCATCCGTTATTTTTTTCTTATCTGTTCCCACAACTTTATTCCAGCCAATCTCTACTGTTTCCACCCATTCAGTTTCATCTCTAATGGTTATACAAGGTTTTCCCATAAAAAATGCTTCCTTTTGAACTCCACCACTATCTGTAACTATTTTTTTAGCATGCATTTCAAGACTTATCATATCTAAATATCCAACAGCTTCAAGTATCATTATATTTTTACCAAATTTCAACCCATAATCCTCTACATACTTTTTAGTCCTTGGATGAAGTGGCAATACTATTTTTTCACCACTTTCATTTAAAGCCTCTACTATATTTTTTAACCTATTTTTATCATTAGTATTTTCAGCTCTATGTATTGTAGTTAATATAAATTCGTCACTTTTCAAACCAATTTTTTCAAGAATATTACTCTTTTCCTGAGATAATTTCTTAAAATGAAGCACCGCATCAAACATAACATCTCCTACATTATGCACGCCTTTAGTTACTCCTTCATTTTTAAGATTCTTCTCTGCTGTAGTAGTAGGTACAAATAAAATTTCTGATATATGATCCGTAAGTATTCTATTTTGTTCTTCTGGCATAGCATTATTAAAACTTCTAAGCCCAGCTTCCACATGAGCCACAGGTATTAATAATTTACTAGCGCATAAAGCTCCTGCTAATGTGGAATTAGTGTCTCCATATACTAAAACCAAATCTGGTTTTTCTTTTAAATATATTTTTTCTAACTCTATAAGCATTTTACCAGTTTGCTCACCATGATTACCTGAGCCAATTTCTAAATTATAATCTGGCTTAGGTATTTGCAACTCTTCAAAAAATATATTAGACATATTTTTATCATAATGTTGACCTGTATGAATTAATATTTCTTCATGTTCTTTTCTTAATATATTTGATACTGCTGCCGCCTTTATAAACTGAGGACGTGCTCCCACTACTGTTAATATTTTCATTTGATATCTCCTCCAAAATTCATATAAATATTAAATTATTTACACAAATTCTTATATAAATTTAAAAGAACCTCTTTTTCACTTTCCCATGAATATTCTTCTAAAACAAAATTTCTACCATTTTGACCTAATTCTTTCATAGCTTTTTCATCCCTCAACAAATTACTTATAACACTAGCTATATTCTGTGGATTTTTAGGATCTACACCCCAAAAACACCCCTTAAACACATTATTCCAATAATCGAAATTTGACATAATCATAGGCAATTCACAAGCCATGTATTCAAACGGTTTATTTGGTAAAGCTGAAACATGATTATCTACTGGCCAAAAATTAACTATTCCTATATCAGCTTTTTTCATATAGGAATAAACTTGCTTTTGAGGTATGCTTCCAAAATACTCAACATATTTCCATCCTTCTGAAGCCATGCACTGATTTTTATAATTTTCATCTTCCCATTTTCCTAGGAGCCACAATTTAACACTTCCCTTTAAAATAGCCATGGCATCTACTACTTCTTTTATACCTCTAATTTTAGTTAAACCTCCAGCATATATTACCACTGGCATATCTTTTTCTATTTCCATAGCTTCTATTTCATCTATATCAGAAATAACTGGAAAATTTCTAACTATAGCCGTTTTTTCATTTCCAAAATTATTAGCAATATCTTGAGATACACAAATTATATTATCAAACTTTTTAGCTGCATTTTTCTCATATGCATTAAAAACCTTTGATACTAAATTTCTTATAAAATCTTTCTTAAGCCATTCTTTTGTCAGTATTTGCTTAGGTACATCCTCATGAACATCATATATGATTTTTTTTCCTTTTTTCTTTAATTTTTTTCCTATAGGTATTAATTCTGGGTCATGAAAATGATATATATCTGCATCTATTTCTATAGCCTTTTGAAAGGCTATTTTTCTTTTTGTAAAAAATCTATAAAATCTACTATTCTTTATTGGCAAACTTACTATTTTTACTCCATCTGAAACTTCATCTTTATTACTTCCTACTAATAAAGAAATGTCATATCCTTCTTTAGCAATACTTCTACATTCTTTATAATATATTCTAGTATCAAAAGTAGGATGTGCTGTGGATATATGGCAAACTTTACTTTTCATTATTTATTTCCTTTCTATACTATTGATTTTGAAGTAATTGATCTTCTGGTACATCTTTAAATACTTTAGCCGGTGAACCTACAACTATTTTAGCATTTTCTACATCTTTAGTCACTACACTACCTGCTGCAGCAAATCCATCCTCATGTATAGTTTTTCCTGGTAATATAACTGCACCAGCACCTATTCTACCACCTTTTTTAACTGTAACACCCTTAAATTTTCCAAATCTCTCCTTAGACCGTGCAGCATAGTTATCATTAGATGTTACAACACATGGAGCTATAAACACATAATCCTCTACCTCTGAATATGCAGTAAGGTACACATTGGTTTGAATTTTGCAATTAGAACCAACCTTGCAATAATTCTCTATAGTTGCTCCCTTTCCTATTATAGTCTTTTCACCTATAGTTACATCTTCTCTTATAACTGCTAAATCCGCAACCAAGGTTTTACTTCCAATTTCACATCCTACATATATTATTGAACCTGCTCCAATTAAACATTCATCATTAATTTTACAAGGTTCGAAATTCTTATCACCCTTAAATATACTATTTACCGATCTCATAGGTTCTTTACCTATTACAGCATTATCATCTATTCTTACTCTATTTCCTATAATTGTACCTCTATGTATAACCACATTATTTCCTATAATGCATTCTTCTCCTATAATCACATCATCTTCTATTATAGAAAATTTACCTATTTGCACCTTATTACCTACTTTAGCTTTATCCGATATATAATTCATGTCCATAATTTCACTCCTATATCCTAAATAAATTTTTAAAATTACCACCATAATATACTATCATATTTTGGCGGTAATTTTAAAAAATTTAGTAATTGTTCAATAAATTATTTGTTTATTTTATCCACATTCACCATATCAATGGTAGAAAAATTTTCAAATGGGAATTTAACTGGCATACCAGTAAGTCTTGATTTATATGCAGCTAATATTATCGCCATTCCTTTTTTGCCCTCTTCTCCACTTACTAAAGGCTCTCTATCTTCTTTAATAGCATCTATAGTATCTTTAAATAGCGGAGTATGTCCAAATCCGTATACTGTATCTGGATCTCCTTCTTGAGCTTTTAACACCTCTTGTTCCTCATTTTCACTGCCATCTTCAAATCTCCAAGTTTCAATTTTATTAACAGCTAGTCCACCTATGCAAACTGTACCCTTTTCTCCAAAAATACTTAAAGTCTCTTCTAAGTTTCTAGGGTATACGCAAGCACTTCCCTCAACCATTCCTATAGCTCCATTTTTAAATCTTATCATAATAGCCCCAAAGTCTTCTGCTTCTATATCTCTTAAAAATGTATCACATTGAGCATATACAGTATCTATTTCTCCACCCATCATCCATTGAAGTAAATCTATATTATGTATACATTGGTTCATTAAGGTACCACCATCTAGTTTCCAAGTTCCTCTCCATGGTGCTTGATTATAGTATCCCATATTTCTATTCCACAATATTCTAGCTGTACCATTAACTAATCTTCCAAATCTATCATTTTCTAAAGCATTTCTTAGCTTTTGTATTGGCTCATTAAATCTATTTTGATGACTTACACAAAGTTTAACATTATTTTTCTTAGAAGTTTCTATCATTTTATTTGCATCATCTATGGATAAAGCCATAGGCTTTTCACATATAATATGCTTCTTCTTTTCCATACAATTTATAGCTATTTCTGGATGATATCCGCTTTCAGTAGCTATTGTTACTACATCTATCTCTTCCTTCTCTATCATTTCTATGTAGTTTGTGTATACACTTACATTAGATTCTTTACCTATTTTTGATATATAATCATTTTTCTTTTCGATAGCATGTTCTTCTATAATATCACAAACTGCAACTAGTTCAGCCTCTTCCTTGTTATTTACTATAGCCTCTACATGTTTATACGATATTCTTCCACATCCAATTATAGCAAATTTAAGTTTTTTCATTTTAATTCACTCCTTCTATTAAATATAGGGTTAAATTACTACATAAATTTAATATTTATAATTTAATTTGTGTTCATAATAATATTATTTTACATCATTATATAATATTATTATACACTTTTAAAATTCTATCAGCAGTATTATCCCATGTAAAGTCTTTAATTACAGTTTTTTTACCCTCTTTTCCAAGTGTCTTAGCTATTTCATTATTTTCTATTAAAAACTTCATAGTTTTTACTAATTCATCTAAATTTTGTGGTTCTACCAAAATTCCATTTTTCATATTATCTATAACATCTTCTATCCCTTCACCTTTAACACCTATAACAGGCTTTTCTTGAAGCATTGCTTCTACATAGACCACTCCAAATCCTTCTTTCCAACTTGGAAGAGAGAATATTTTACACTTTTTCATATACTCCATTGCTTCTTCATGCTCTAACTTTCCAGTAAAAAATATATTTCTTTCTAATTTATATTCTTTAACCAGGTTTTCCAAATTGATCCTCTCTGGTCCATCTCCTACAATATAATATTTCAAATCACTATAGGTTTTTACCAATTCCTTCATAGCTTTTATATTTAAATCTATACCTTTTGTGTTTATTAAATTAGATACACTTAAAATATCTATTTTCTCTGGAATTTTATATTTGCAATTTTTTTCTACAATACATTCTGCTATATCTACACCATTATTGATTACTTGCACCTTTTCTATAAAAGAAGTATTATTAACAATTTTCTTCAACTTATTACTAACCACTATAACTTCATTGCAATCATCTAAAACCTTAAAAACCTTCCCCTTTAATTTTTCACTTTTATTTATGGTATGTTGAAAATCTTGTCCATGCACAGTTACCACATGTGGCAATGATAGTTCTTTGCTTAAAAGCATTCCACAATAGCCATCTGGCAACGCTACATGAGAATGTATTAAATCAAATTTATTTTCCATATGTAATTTATAAACTATAGGTTTTATAGCTCTAAACATTCTTTCACCAGACTTATGAAAAAAGTATCCATTAGGAAATTCTATATACCTTGGATAATAAACCTCAATACCATCTATAGTAATCTTTTTAGGTACTTGAGAATACTTTCTCCATTTAGCACTTATTTTATCTATAGGGAACCCAGTCCAAGGTATCGGGCATATAACTTTTACATTACATCCCTTTTTAACTAATTGTTTTATTTGCTTATGAACAAAAATTCCTGACATTCTATTAAAAATTGATGGATACATGTGTGATATTACTAGGATATTCATATTTAAACTCCTTCTATAATAAATATCTAATATAATGCATATTACTAGAACCTCTTTTTAATTTTACATGATTTAAAAAATAATTCAACTTTAATTACAAATATAAATACAAAATTCCAGTAAAAAATCTATTTTTACTGGAATTTTATTTTACCTATCAAATATAAATTTAATAGCATCTGCTATCTTTTCTGCTATTTTACTTTCCATTGTAGATTCAGATATTTTTGTAACTTCACTATCATTACTCATAAATCCTGCTTCAATTAAAACTGATGTCATTATTGTATTTTTAGTAACATACAAATTATGATCTTTATTTCCTCTATTATTAAATCCAAGAGAAACTAAATTATTTAATATAGTCTGAGATAACTCTTTGCTTTTAATAGCCGCATCACAAGGCGTATTATCATAATATATATCGTTAATCTTTTCCACTCCTAAATTTTCTACCCTAGGTCTATAACTACTGTAATGAGTACTTATTCCACTAGCTGAAGGCACATCTGCCGAATCATGGTGGATACTTATAAATAAATCAGCCCCTATATTATTAGCCACAGCAACTCTATTTTCTAATTCTTCTCCAATAGAATTATATGTACTAGGAATATTATCCCTTGTATATACTATATTGTAGCCAAATGTTTCTAATATTTTACCTAATTTAAGCGTAAGTCTTTGATTTAAATCGGCTTCTGTAATATATCCAGTATTTGCTGAAGAAACTGCTCCACAATCCACTCCATTTGTTATTGCATTTTTTAAACCGTGCCCAGCATCTAGAACTATTGTTAAACCATTTACTGCATACTCATCATATCTATGATTTTCTAATCTCTCTTTACTATACTTATCCTTTACATGCACTCCTACTAAATATTTTCCTGCTTTATTAGACGTCCATGTTGTAGTATTTGTACCACTATAGTCTCTTATCATTGTCCACAGGTTTTTGGATAAATCTTTTATCCAAAACTGATATAACGCTCCATTCTTACTTGTTGCTTCTGATTTTATACTATAGTTTTTACCTGCTTCTAAAATTCCATTTGTTACCTTTACTCCACCTAAGCTTACTTCTAAATTAGTTACTGTAGCTTTAGGTAATTGCACCATATACTCATCATATCTATGATTTTCTAATCTCTCTTTGCTGTACTTATCTTTTACATGCACTCCTACTAAATATTTCCCTGATTTATTAGATGTCCATGTTGTAGTATTTGTACTACTATAGTCTCTTATCATTGTCCACAGGTTTTTGGATAAATCTTTTATCCAAAACTGATATAACGCTCCATTCTTACTTGTTGCTTCTGATTTTATACTATAGTTTTTACCTGCTTCTAAAATTCCATTTGTTACCTTTACTCCACCTAAGCTTACTTCTAAATTAGTTACTGTAGCTTTAGGTAATTGCACCATATACTCATCATATCTATGATTTTCTAATCTCTCTTTACTATACTTATCCTTTACATGCACTCCTACTAAATATTTTCCTGCTTTATTAGATGTCCATGTCGTAGTATTTGTACTACTATAGTCTCTTATCATTGTCCACAGGTTTTTGGATAAATCTTTTATCCAAAACTGATATAACGCTCCATTCTTACTTGTTGCTTCTGATTTTATACTATAGTTTTTACCTGCTTCTAAAATTCCATTTGTTACCTTTACTCCACCTAAGCTTACTTCTAAATTAGTTACTGTAGCTTTAGGTAATTGCACCATATACTCATCATATCTATGATTTTCTAATCTCTCTTTACTATACTTATCCTTTACATGCACTCCTACTAAATATTTTCCTGCTTTATTAGATGTCCATGTCGTAGTATTTGTACTACTATAGTCTCTTATCATTGTCCACAGGTTTTTGGATAAATCTTTTATCCAAAACTGATATAACGCTCCATTCTTACTTGTTGCTTCTGATTTTATACTATAGTTTTTACCTGCTTCTAAAATTCCATTTGTTACCTTTACTCCACCTAAGCTTACTTCTAAATTAGTTACTGTAGCTTTAGGTAATTGCACCATATACTCATCATATCTATGATTTTCTAATCTCTCTTTGCTGTACTTATCTTTTACATGCACTCCTACTAAATATTTCCCTGATTTATTAGATGTCCATGTTGTAGTATTTGTACTACTATAGTCTCTTATCATTGTCCACAGGTTTTTGGATAAATCTTTTATCCAAAACTGATATAACGCTCCATTCTTACTTGTTGCTTCTGATTTTATACTATAGTTTTTACCTGCTTCTAAAATTCCATTTGTTACCTTTACTCCACCTAAGCTTACTTCTAAATTAGTTACTGTAGCTTTAGGTAATTGCACCATATACTCATCATATCTATGATTTTCTAATCTCTCTTTACTATACTTATCCTTTACATGCACTCCTACTAAATATTTTCCTGCTTTATTAGATGTCCATGTCGTAGTATTTGTACTACTATAGTCTCTTATCATTGTCCACAGGTTTTTGGATAAATCTTTTATCCAAAACTGATATAACGCTCCATTCTTACTTGTTGCTTCTGATTTTATACTATAGTTTTTACCTGCTTCTAAAATTCCATTTGTTACCTTTACTCCACCTAAGCTTACTTCTAAATTAGTTACTGTAGCTTTAGATGCTTGTACTGTATACTCATCATATCTATGATTTTCTAATCTCTCTTTGCTGTACTTATCTTTTACATGCACTCCTACTAAATATTTTCCTGCTTTATTAGACGTCCATGTTGTAGTGTTTGTAGTACTGTAATCTCTTATCATTGTCCAAAGATTTTTAGATAAATCTTTTATCCAAAATTGATATAGTACCTCATTTCCACTTTTTGCTTCTGCTTTTATTGTATAGTTTTTTCCTTCATGTAATATTGGGTTACTTACTTTTAATCCATTTAAGCTAACTTCTAAACTCTGTACCACTGCCCTACAATCTCCCGCTGGAAATTTAGCTGCACAACTCAACATATAAACTATACTAGTACCATAATTAGGATCTGCAGCCCAACCCTTGTCAGGATAATTGGGGTTAGCTCCTATAGCGAGCCATTCCACATAAGGTGTTATACCTCTTTGTACATATTCAAAACGTGGGTCTACACACTCCTGTACTAATGATTCCGTACTAGCATAAGCCTTTAGATGCTGAATAATACATCTAATACCTGTCCTTACATCTGAAAAACTGTTGCCTGGCGCACCATTTCCTATCGCCCCTATTCCAGCAAAATTATTTTGTTCCTCCTTCACATCCCCAGTAAACCTTAGGAAATTAGTTTCTTTCATCATTTGTATAAAGGCTAGGTCAGGACGAACTCCTTCTACAGCTCCTTCTTCCCAAACTATAGAAATAAAATCCTCAACGTATCTCAAATCTTTATCACTATTATATGATTTAAAATACTCTAATGCTTGGTACTTGGTAAGTTGAGCTTGTCCCATTATTGAAGTTAAATTATTTGGTTCCACAGCTTTTACATTGAAATTAAATCCCAGAAGCAAAAACATAACCATAACAATAGTGCCAATTACGTGGAATCTTCTTTTTTTACTACACATTTAACCCTTCCTTTCTATAAAAATTTAATATACACATATATTATCGCAAACTCACCATGAAACTTAAAGTAAAAATCAACATTTTATAAATAAAAGTTGCTAATTTTAATAATTTATTCATAAATAAAATTAGCAACTTCTATAATATATCTTTTTCAAAAACTATTAATTTATCTTTCTACTATAAGTACAAACCTTTTTCTCCATTACCTTAAACACTTCATCATTTTCAACATTATCCTTAACCACATCTCTAAACTCATCAATATCCTTTTCTAATGAATTTAAATCTAATTCCATAGGCTTTTCCACAAATATTTTGTTATGTTTAGTAGAAGTTAAAGCAACTTCGTCCATCAAAAGCTCTTCATATAGTTTCTCACCTGGTCTTAAACCTGTATACTCTATTTTAATGTCTTTATCTGGTTCAAATCCTGATAAAGTTATCAAATCTTTTGCCAAGTCTACAATTTTCACTGGTTTTCCCATATCTAAAACAAATATTTCTCCACCTTTAGCCATACCCCCTGCTTGTATAACAAGTTGTGCTGCTTCAGGTATAGTCATAAAAAATCTATTTATTTCTGGATGTGTTACAGTAACAGGTCCTCCATGAGCTATTTGCTTTTTAAATAGTGGTATAACAGACCCATTACTTCCCAAAACATTTCCAAATCTTACAGCTACATATTCAGTTTCGCTCTTTTTATCAAAAGCTTGTATCATCATTTCACAAAATCTCTTAGTAGCACCCATTATATTAGTAGGATTAACTGCCTTATCCGTACTTATTTGTACAAATTTATTTACCCCATATTGATGACTACACTTAACCACATTATATGTTCCTATAATATTGTTTTTGATAGCTTCCTTAGGGTTCATTTCCATTAAAGGAACATGCTTATGAGCAGCTGCATGAAAAACTACATTAGGTTTATATCTACTAAAAATATCCTGTATTCTCTTTTCATCTCTTATAGATGCTATTATCACATCTAAATCCAAGCTTGGATAATTTTCTTTTAACTCCATTTGAAGTTCATATGCGTTATTTTCATATATATCTAATATAATTAATTTTTTAGGTTTAAATTTAACTATTTGTCTGCAAAGTTCTGAACCTATGGAACCTCCTCCTCCAGTTACTAATACTATTTTATCTTTTATATACTTATCTATGTCAGTATTATCTAGCTTAATAGGATCTCTTCCTAATAAATCTTCTATATTTACATCCCTAAGTTTACTTATACTTACAGTTTCATCTATTATTTCGTATATACCTGGTATTGTTTTTAATTTACATTTAGTTCCCTTACATATGGATAATATTTGGGTTTTAGTTTCTAAATCTGCTGAAGGCATTGCCATTATTATTTCCTCTACCGCATTTTCTTTACATATTCTCGGAATATCTCTTCTTCCACCTAAAACTCTAACCCTGTAAATTACCTTTCCATGTTTTGTGCTATCATCATCCACAAATCCAACTACATTATAATTAAATTCTTTATGCTTTCTTATTTCTTTTAAAAGCATAACTCCAGCATCTCCAGCACCTATTATTAAAACTCTTTTTTTACCTTCATAAGTGCCTTTATATTCGTTATTATCCTCGATCATTCTGTATATAAATCTTATGCCTCCTAAAGAAACTACAGATAAAATCCAAAATATTATGTGTACAGTAAACGGAAATCTATAATATGCATTTTCAAACAATTTATATGTTATGAAATAGCTATATATTATAAAAACTACGTTAGATAAAGAAACTGAATATATTATAGAAATAAGTTCTTCAATAGAAGCATATTTCCAAAGCTTGTTATATAGTTTAAATATACTATTAAATATTATAGTTATAGCT
>NZ_CABDWS010000081.1 GCF_901447495.1 Haloimpatiens lingqiaonensis | reverse complement strand
TTTTGCCGCCGACTTCCTTCAGATTCCACCTCACGGTGGACACCCTTGTCTTAAGCTATGCACTTGGCACTATCAACCCGTGCTCGGGACTCTCACCCGTTAGATTGCGCCCATGCTGGGCGCACAAGAAAATATGGCTGGATGTACACCCCAAGCCATAAGGATTTAGATGATGTTTGTGAAGATATGTATGAACATATCAAGGATTACTTAGAAGACATGGAAGAAGATCATGAAGATAAATACGATAAAGATTACAATAGAAGGCGTCGCTACGGAAGAAGAAGAGCTTTAAATGATTTATTCAGAATATTACTAATTAGAGAACTTACAGGAAGGCGTAGAAGACATAGAAGACCTCCTTACGGTTATGGTGACTATTGGTATTAATATAATTGCAAAAAAGCCTCAGGTTATACTTAACCCAAGGCTTTTTTTATATAATTTATTTTTCGCTTAAATATTTATCAATTGCTGCTGCTGCATTTTTACCTGCGCCCATTGCAAGTATAACTGTAGCTGCTCCTGTTACAGCGTCTCCACCAGCATATACTGCTTCTCTTGAAGTAGCACCAGTTTCTTCTTCTGCAACAATACATCTTCTCTTGTTAATATCTAATCCTTTTGTTGTTGAAGGAATTAATGAGTTTGGAGATGTACCTAGTGACATTATTACAGTATCTACGTCCATTACGAATTCAGATCCTGGTATTTCTACTGGTTTTCTTCTTCCTGATGCATCTGCTTCACCAAGTTCCATCTTTATACATTTCATTCCTTTAACCCAGTTCTTGTCATCTCCAATGATTTCTACTGGATTTGTAAGAAGGTCAAATATTATTCCTTCTTCTTTAGCGTGATGAACTTCTTCAATTCTTGCTGGAAGTTCTGATTCAGATCTTCTGTAAACTACATGAACTTCTGCTCCTAATCTTAAAGCTGTTCTTGCTGCGTCCATAGCAACGTTTCCGCCACCTACTACTGCAACTTTTTGTCCAACTCTAATTGGAGTATCATATCCTTCTTGGAAAGCTTTCATTAAGTTGTTTCTTGTTAAGAATTCATTAGCAGATAAAACTCCGTTTAAGTTTTCTCCTGGTATTCCCATGAATTTTGGTAGACCTGCTCCTGATCCTATAAATACTGCTTGGAAACCTTCTGCATCAAATAACTCATCTATAGTAATAGTTCTTCCTACTATTACGTCTGTTTCTATTTTAACACCTAGTTTTTTAACATTTTCAACTTCAGCTTTAACAACTTTTTCTTTTGGTAATCTGAATTCTGGTATTCCGTATACTAAAACTCCACCTGCTTCATGTAAAGCTTCAAATATAGTAACATCATAACCCATTTTAGCAAGATCACCAGCACAAGTTAATCCTGAAGGACCACTACCTATTACTGCTACTTTCTTGCCATTCTTTGGAGCTGTTTCTGATAAGTCTACATTATGTTCTCTTGACCAGTCAGCTACAAATCTTTCAAGTTTACCTATAGCTACAGGCTCACCTTTAATTCCAAGAACACATTTGCCTTCACATTGTAATTCTTGTGGACAAACTCTTCCGCAAACAGCTGGAAGTGCACTGTATTTAGCTATAACTTTTGCTGCTTCAGCAAATTCTCTATTTTTAACATGTTGAATAAATCCTGGTATATCTATTGAAACTGGACATTTAGGTCTACATAGAGGATTCTTACAATTCAAACATCTAGATGCTTCTCTTACTGCTTCCTCTTCATCATATCCAAGACATACTTCATCAAAGTTAGTAGCTCTTACTTTTGGGTCTTGTTCTTTTACTGGAGTTCTTTTCATTCTGTCTACTTTTGTTTCTTCTACAAGTTTACAGTTTTTGTTAAACTCTTCAGTTTTTTCACATTCTTGTGCTTTGTACATGCCTTGTCTTTTCATTGCTTCTTCAAAGTCAACTTTATGTCCATCAAATTCAGGTCCTTCTACGCAAGCAAATCTAGTTTTTCCGTCTACAGTAACTCTACATGCTCCGCACATTCCTGTTCCATCAACCATTATAGTATTTAAACTTACTACAGTCTTTATTCCTAATTCTTCAGTTAACTTACATACGAATTTCATCATTATCATAGGTCCAATAGCTATAACTAAGTCGTATTTCTTGCCTTGGTTTTCTACTAAATCTTTTAATAGATTAGTAACTAAACCCTTGTATCCATATGAACCATCATCTGTTGCTGGATATACATTTGCAACGGTTTTCATTTGATCTTCAAGAATCATATAGTCTTTAGACTTAGCTCCTATTATTACATCTACTTCTACACCGTGCTCATGTAACCATTTAGCTTGTGGATAAACTGGAGCTGTTCCAACTCCTCCAGCTATAAATACCATTTTCTTTCCTTTTAATTCTTCTAAATCTTCGTGAACGAATTCTGAAGGTTGTCCTAATGGTCCTACGAAGTCAGCAAAACTATCTCCTTCTTCATATTGAGCCATTCTTGTAGTTGAACATCCAATTGATTGGAATACTATAGTTACAGTTCCTGCTTGTACATCATAATCACAAATAGTAAGAGGTATTCTTTCTCCCTTTGCATCCATTCTTACTATTATAAATTGTCCTGGCTGTGCTGCTTTAGCAACTCTTGGTGCATGAATTTTCATAAGATAAATTTGAGGTGCTAATAATTTTTTTTCTACTATCTTAAACATGGTAATTCCTCCATATTTTATTATAATTTATTAAAATTTTTTATTAAAAAAACACACTAATCTTATTATATCACAATTTATTCAATAATAAAGTTCTTTTTATTGTAGGTTAATTGTAAAGTTTGAAATTTTAGATTTTTCTCTAAGTTTTATAAATTATTTCTAATATAAATTTTCATATTAGAAAAAAGAATACTCTTTTTTCGATAACTTTTTAACACTCCAAGATAAATTAAAATGCTATTATAAATTTCAATGTTCAATGAAGGTTGAAATTCCTAAGTAATTTTTTAAATCACTTTTAACACAAAACAGCTGCCAAAAGAGTTTTTTCCTTAATTATTCATTGAGCATTGATCATTTGTATATTGATCATTATTAATACCCTTTTGCTTATAACACTAAATAAAAAAGATAATTGGAATTTTATAATTTTCAAAGTTAAATTATTGATTAACAGCAAATATTAATAATAATTTATTAATATTTAGTTAATATTTTATCTAATTTTTCAATTTTGCTTATATAAAAAAATTCATTATAGTTTTTTTAAATAGATTGGATTTTATTCATTTATATAATCTATTTTTACAAAAAGAAATCCTCCACTAGGGAGGCTTTCCTTTATTTTAATCTAAAACTCTACTTTGTTTCCGTAAAATGTAGCTTCAAATACTTTTTTCATTTCATCTACTGATATAGCTCTTGGGTTTGATGATGTACAAGCATCAGCAACTGCATTTTCTGATATAAAATCTAAGTTAGCTTTGAAGTCTTCTTCAGTTACACCGTATTCCTTCATAGTTAGCGGTATATTCATTTTCTTGTTCATTTCTTTTATCATATTTGTTAATGCATCTATTAATTCATCTTGAGTATTTCCATCAAGACCTAATCTCTTAGCTATTTTAGCATATCTTTCTCCACATGCTTTTTTATTGAAATCTATTACGTATGGTAGGAATATAGCATTTGCACATCCGTGTGGTATGTGGAACACTGCTCCTGTTTTGTGTGCCATACTGTGAGTTATTCCAAGTAATGCATTAGAGAAAGCCATTCCTGCTAAACATTGAGCAATATGCATCTCGTCTCTTGCTTCAGTGTCACCTTCATATGATTTTAATAAATTGTCTTTTATCATTTCTATAGCTTCCATAGCTAATGGATCTGAGAAAGATGATCTTAATGTAGCAACATATGCTTCTATAGCATGTGTTAAAGCATCCATTCCAGTATGTGCTACTAATTTAGCTGGCATTGTTTGAGCTAAATCTGGGTCTACTATAGCTACATCTGGTGTTAAGTTGAAATCTGCTAAAGGATATTTTATCTTTTCTTTGTAGTTAGTTATAACTGAGAAAGCAGTAACTTCTGTAGCAGTTCCACTAGTAGAAGGTATAGCTACAAATTTAGCCTTTTGTCTTAGTTCTGGTAATCCAAATGGAACAACAGCTTGCTCAAAAGTAAATTCTGGGTACTCGTAGAATATCCACATAGCTTTAGCTGCGTCTATTGGTGAGCCTCCACCTATAGAAACTATCCAATCTGGCTGGAATTCTCTCATAACTGCAGCACCATTCATAACTGTTTCAACAGATGGATCTGGTTCTACACCCTCTATTAATTTTACTTCCATTCCAGCTTCTTTTAAATAAGCTTCTACTTTATCTAAAAATCCAAATCTCTTCATTGAGCCTCCGCCCACAACTACAACAGCTTTTTTTCCTTTTAAAGTTTTTAGTGTTTCTAATGTACCTTTTCCGAAATAAATGTCTCTTGGCAATGTAAATCTACTCATTTTCCATTCCTCCTACCTATATAATTAATGCATATTTTATTATGCTTATTTTCTATACTTATATCCCTAGCAATTACCATGCCAAAATTCATTTGTCATTTAAATATCAATCTAAGCCTTTATTTTGTTAATTTTTAATCATTGTTTTAAAAATCGTCTTTATATAACTGTACTGAAATTTAACACTTCCACCTTTTATACTGTTAAATTTCAGTACACTGTCACTTTTTCTAACACTTATTTCTACTTATGTATGTTAAATTAGTCTCATATATTATTATAAAAAAAATATTTTAGTAACATTATTTATTTTTATATGTTAATTTTATATTTTTTCATTTTTGTATATAAAGTATTTCTACTTATTCCTAATGTATCCGCTGATTTAGAAACATTTCCTTTAAATTTCTCCAAACATGCTATTATAGCCCTTCTTTCTAATTCTTCTAAAGAACAAGTATAATCCAAATTATCAAATATAAAATCATTTTTAACCTGAGTATTCATAGCCTGCTGCTGTATGTTAAATGATGTACTACCGCCTAAATTAACTATATTCTCTACAAAATTCTCTAGCTCCCTAACATTCCCCGGCCAACTATAAGACATTATATCCTTATAAAGATTTTCATCTATATTAGGAATATCCTTTTTTAATTTGTAAGATTTAATTTCTAAAAAATGCTTAAGTAAAATATCCAAGTCTATCTTTCTTTCTCTTAAAGGAGGTATTTTTATAGGTATTACACTTAATCTATAATAAAGATCGTTTCTAAAGGTGCCCTTTTCTATTTCCTCTTTTAAATCCTTATTAGTGGCAGCTATTATCCTAACATCTATGGGTATATATCTGCTTCCACCTATTCTAGTTACACACCTTTCCTGTAAAACTCTAAGAAGATTAACCTGCATGTCTAATGGCATTTCTCCTATTTCATCTAAAAACAAAGTTCCTCCATTAGCAAGTTCAAATTTACCAGGTCTTCCTCCCTTTTTTCCTCCTGTAAAGCTTCCATCTTCATATCCAAATAGTTCACTCTCAATTAGATTTTTAGGTATTGCTCCACAATTTATAGCTACAAAAGGGCCTTCCTTTTTTGAACTATAATTATGTATGGATTGAGCTAAAACTTCCTTTCCAGTACCGCTCTCCCCTTGAAGCAGAACCGTGGATGGACTTAAAGATATGGTTTTTGCAAAACTTATTATTCTTTTCATTTCCCTATCTTCACAAATTAAATCATCAAAAGTATATTTAGCATTCATCCCACTATATTTATTAACTAAATTATAAACTCTTTGAATTTCTTTTATAGTTATTACAACTCCAATAAGTTCTCCCTCTTCATTTTCTATTGGGTATATATCCTCACTATAACGCTCTTTCTTTTCTCCAACTCTTATAATAACATCATTTTCTTTATATGCCTCTTTAGTGTGACATTTTCTGAGTATTTCCTGCCAATTATCTAAAAAATTATCTATGGGCTTATCTTGACATTCTTTTTCTGTAATATTAAATATTCTACAGGCAAACTTATTTAAATTTTTTATAATCCCTTCATGATTCACCGCTATTACACCATAAGGCATAGCGTCCATTATGGTGTTCATATAATTATAGGCTTCTACTAATTTATTATTTATTATCCTATTATTAAGTTCATTTTCTATAGAATTTACTGCGGCTACAACCAATCCCAAAGTATGAGAATGAACTTCACTACTTTTTCCCGTTAAATTTAAGGTTCCTATAATTTGGTCATTTTCATTATGAATAGGCGCTGCGGAACATGTCCATCTATGATAAGCATTTATAAAGTGTTCCTTTGCTGATATTTGAATTGCCATATTTTCACTAATGGCTGTTCCCATGGCATTAGTGCCAATGCTCTTTTCATCCATATAAGCACCTATTACCATATCCATATCCTTAGCTGCTTTCAGCATGTCCTTATCTCCAATTATATTTAATATACAACCATCCTTATCTGTTAAAATTAATAAAAACCCAGATCCAGATACAATTTCATATATCTTTTTTATAAATGGAGCTGCTATTTTCAATAATCCTCTATTATTTCTTATATTATTAGAAATCTGCTCACCTTTTAATATTTTTTTAGAGCTAATTCTTTCTTTTTCTATACCATACTTTTCACTTCTCATATGTGAGCGTTCTATTATTAAATTTATCTTTTCCTTATCATATTGACTTTTATAATTCACCTTTCATACCCTCACTTACAAATTTATAATTTGGTAAACTAATTATAACATAATCCAAATATGATTTTTTATATTGTGGTGCACAAAAAAACAAAGTGTCTGTTGCATTAAAGAATTTACATATAATATATTGTCCTAAAAATTTAGCACAATATATCCTATCATAGTACTTCTTCTTAATGCCATAGCCACTTTGTTTTATATGTGAGTAATTGAGAAATGCAAATAATTATAATTTGCAAATATTTTTTATGTTTAATAACTCCTAAAGGAGTTTTATCCCTAGATTTTATATTTTCAATTTTGCTTTATATCTGTGAAGTTGGGTTATTTATTTATATATAAATATACTAATTTTATTGTATTTTCAAAAGCATTGTAATGAGTTCTTTCCATACCATGTGATGCATGAACTCCTGGTCCTATTAGAGCTCCTCTTATGTTGTTTCCACCTCTAAGTGCTGCTCCTACATCTGAACCATACATAGGATAAATGTCCACTGCATAGTCAAGTTTATTTTCCTTACTTAATTCTACTAAACTAGTTACCATATTATAATCGTAAGGTCCACCTGAATCCTTTGCGCATATAGAAACGTCATATTCTGTACAGCTAAGGTCATCTCCTATACATCCCATATCTACTGCTATCATTTCTGTTATGTCTGAAGGTATATAAGATGCTCCATGACCTACTTCTTCATATACAGAAATGAATATCTTAGTAGTGTATTTAGGAGTAATTTTTTCTCTACTCATAAATTCTAATAGTCCCATTAGACAAGCAACACTACCCTTATCATCTATAAATCTAGATTTTATAAATCCACTTTCAGTAATTGTAGTTTTAGGATCTATAAATATAAAGTCCCCTACGCCAATGCCTAGCTTTTCTACATCTTCTTTAGATTTAACTACTTCATCAATTCTTATTTCCATATTTTCTGGATCACGTTTTTTTGAGCTACTATCTGCAAAAACGTGAGCAGCAGGGCTTGTACTTAAAAATGTTCCACTATAGATTTTGCCTTCTCTAGTTCTAATTTGACAATATTCGCTGTCTAAAGTAGGAACTATAGGGCCTCCAAGTAAAGTGAATTTTAATGTACCATGAGAAGTAATAGATCTTACCATAGCTCCTAATGTATCCACATGGGCAGATAACCCTATCACCTTATCATTACTTTTACCTGGAACAGTAATGATTCCACATCCCTTATTATTAGTTTCAAAAGCATATCCGAATTTTTCCGCTCTTTCTGCAATGGTTTTCATGATGTCAAAGCAGAAACCAGTTGGGCTATTGAACTCCAATAGTTCTTTTGCTGTGTTTAAAACGTATTCCTTATTAATTGCTAAATCCATTCCATTCCCCTCCTAAGCATTATTATTTAAATTGCCAATTGTAATTATAACACTTTTTGTATCCCTGGGGTAGCTGAATTATAAAACTTATCAATTATTGTAACCATTTCTTCAGGAATGATTTTGAAAACCTCACTAATAATATATCTTGGTATTTCCTTATAATAAGCTTCTGCAATCCCCCCTGTCATACAAGCAATGGTATCACTGTCCCCTCCAATTGAGACGGCATTTCTTATAGCATCCTCATAATCTTTTGATTCTAAAAATGCCCTTATAGCTTGTGGAACACTGCCCTCACAAGAAACATCAAAGGCATACCATTTTCTTATACTATAAAGACTTTCACTTAAGTCATAATCAAAAGTATCCTCTACAAATTTTCTTATTTCATCTTTATCTTTTCCTATTTTAGCCAAGTATATTGAGGCCGCTATTGCTTGAGCACCCTTGATACCTTCCACATGATTATGAGTAACCTCCGCACTTTCCTTTGCTTTTGCCATAACTTCTCCCATTGAATCACCTATGTATCCTATAGGACTTACCCTCATAGCCGAACCATTTCCCCAACTATTATATGGTTCCATACTTTCTGAAAATCCCCATCTATAAAAATTACCACCAAAACCCGCATTAGGATATTTTCTAAACCATTTCTTATAACTTTCGCTAAAAGGTTTAGAATTTAGTATCGAATCCATAGTAGCAATGGTTAAAACAGTGTCATCAGTAAAAATTGATCCTTTACTAAACAATTGAAATTCCTTAGTTTTTATATTTTTTCTTTCAAAAATAGAGCCTATAATATCCCCAGCTATTGCACCAATCACTTTTTAAACACTCCTTTATAATATTTAATTTTTCCAATATACTTCCTTAACCTTAAATTCCATTTTAATTTATATTTTCCTCTACTTACATTTTTATTAGTTCATATTTTTATTATACTTGGTATATTAGACATTTCTTTTCCTGTTTACAAAATTAAATGTTAACATTTTGTAAACACATGATTTTTGTATTGATTTAAAAAAATGCACCCAGCAATGGGTGCATTAATTTTTTTCTATTTATTTTTGTCTTTTGTTCCTTTTTCCTTGTCTTTTTTATTCTCAACGCTTTCATTTTTATTCCTTTTTTTATTCTCTATGCTTTCATTTTTGTTTACTTCCTTATTCTCTGTACCTTTGTTTTTATTCTCTTTTTTGCTTTCCATATTATTTTCTTCATTATTTTCTTGTTTGTTATTCATCTTACTTTCTGATTTATCTTCTTTTTTATTATTCATTTTATTTTCTTGTTTATCTTCTTTTTTGATTTCTTCTTTATTTTCTATGTTATCTTGTACTTTATTTTCATGTTTTTTGCCCTTTTTATCTTCTTTATCTTTTTTAGCTTCTTTATCTTTTTTATTTTCTTCATCTTTTTTAGCTTCTTCATCTTTTTTAGCTGTCTTCTTTGCTTTAACTACTTCTGCTTTTTTAGCAACCGCTTCTTTTAACTCTTGTTTTTTAACATCAAAAACTTCTTCTGCATTTTTAAGTTCCTCTTCAGCCTTTTTTATAGCTTCTGCATCACCTGAAGCTTTTGCATTTTCTAGTGCAGTCTTTGCTTCATTATATGCCTCTTTAGCATCATTAAACTCATGTCTTTTTTCCACCATAAGTCTTACTGCTTCTTTTTTATTTTTTTGCATTTCTATTACAGCCTCTATGTTTTTCTTAGCCTTATCTGGTAACTTTTCTTTTATAGTTTCTAAAACCTTTATAGAATTTTCTGTATTTTTAGCAATCTCTTCTTCAACTTTGTTTATTTCATCTTGAGCTTTTTCACTTTCTTTCTTATCTGTATCATTTTCATCTTTACCTTCATTCAATTCATCCACTATATTTTGTGCCTCTTCAATAGTTTTATTATAATCCTCTAAAGTTTCTTCTAATAATTCACTTTTTTCATCTTCAGCCATAATTTGCACTTCACCAAGTCTTTCCTCTGAAATACTTAATAGCTTGTCTGCTTTATCTTCATCAGAAGTAAATTTTAAACTTATTTCCTCTAATGCTCTATCTACCTTGTAAAATATGCTATCTGGAGCTATACCCGCTTTATCTTTAAAAGATATTGTTTCATCTGCCTTTGCAACTCCTCCTAAAGCCAATAAAGCAGAAATTGTTAATATACATATTTTTTTCATAATTTTCTCCTCCTCATAGTAAAATTAATCTTAATCACATCTATAACTATATTTACGATTAAAAATATTTTTTTAAAGGGGTATGCTACCTCTTTAAAAATTTATAGTTAATTCGTATATAATAATGTATACTATTTTCTATGATTCGAGGTGATTTTAATGGAGCTAGATTTTTTGAGAAAAGAAAATAGAGATAAATTTATAAAGGATAGCATGAATTTTATATATAAAACAACAAATAGAATTTGTAAAAAAAATTTAGATGATAAAAATGATGATGAGATAAGCATAGCACTTATAGCCTTTAATAAAGCTTGTGATACATACAACTATAAAAAAGGAAGCTTTTTCAACTATGCTTCCATAATAATAAAAAATTCATTAATAGATTTTTTTAAAAAATCAAACAAAGCTTCTCATCTTATTTGGAATGATGAAGATACCTTTAACTCTATTGACAATACTATATCTATAAATAATTTTAATATTGCTTCTGAGAATTATATAAGAATGGAGGAAATAAAATTACTAAATGATGAATTAAAACTATACAAATTATCTTTTATAGATATTGCTGAAAATTGTCCCAAACATAAGGACACTAGGGACAACTTACTGAATATAGCTTTAGCATGTATAAACTCTCAAACCATAATTTCTAGTTTGCAAAATAAAAAACAACTGCCTATTAAGGAGATATGCTTAATTACAAATAGTAAAAGAAAGCTAATAGAAACCTGGAGAAAATACCTAATAGCATTAATTATAATATTATATAGTGATAATTATACTTATATCAAAGGATACCTTAATATTGAAAAGGCAGGTGATATCAATGATTAAAAAAGGAATAGTAATGGAAGTTAATAAAAACAAGGTTGGGCTTTTAACTTCTGGTGGAGAATTTGTTTATGTAAAAAATTTAACTATCTGTCCTTCCATAGGTGAGATATATGAATCAGAAGAAATTATTAAAAAATCTCCATTTTATAAAAATACCAAAAAACTTTCTATAGTTGCAGCATCTTTACTTATTATTTTTCTATTCAGCACATTTTTTAGATTTTATAATACTGCCGCTTATGCTGTAACCATAGATATAAACCCATGTATTAAGTTAGAATTGAATAAATGGAATAAAATAATTAAAATCACAGCTTTAAATACAGATGGCACTAATGTAATAAAAAATTTAAACTTAAAAAATAAAACTTTAGAAACTGGAATTCAATTAATACTAAAAGAGGCTCAAAGGGAAAATTATATAAATGATAACTATAAAAATGGATCTAAATCTATAAATTTAGACTTTAAAGGCGATGTATCTAGGCTAGATATCACTGATATAGAAAATGATCTTAAAAATTTTAAAATCAATTACAATATAAAAACTTCAAAAGGCAATAAAACTAATTATAGTGAATATAAAAAATCTAACCGCAGTATAGAAAATAATCATTTTAATAATAGTACCAATAATAATAATAATAATAGCAACAAAAATAATAATAACAAAAACAACAATAATACCAACAATAATACCAAGAATAATAATATTATTAACTCCAAAGATTCAGATTCTAAAAGTAAAATAAATAACTTAAATAAAGAAAACAATAGCTATATAAATAAAAATAATAGCCCTAATAAAAAAACTAACAATTCATCTAATGGAAATAAAAATAATTCACCAGAAAAAAAAGTACAAAATGATACAAATGCTAAAGAAAAAGAAAGTGGCAACAAAAACAACGTAGATAATAAAAATTTAAATAAACAAAAAAATTCTGTAACTCCGCCTAAAAAATATATTGTGAAGTAAGTGCATAGGAAAAATCTGATTCTAATTCCGTGATAAATGTGAAATTTTGGACTTGAACAATACGCCAAGAACTTCTAATATTTGTCCATTTAAAGCCCCTAAAGTTTTCAAACTCACTCGTGCCTCGCTCAGGCAATGAAAACTTCTTAACGGTGCTTTAAATGGACAAATAAAGAAGTTCTAAGGCTAGTTCAATAGTCCTAAATTTCACATTTATCACTCCATTAAAATCAGATTTTTCAGTTCATGCATATATCGTCACGGGAGAGAACGGCCTACTAAAGGATGATTTTCCGCCGCTTTGCTATGGAAAATCTTTAATTGAATATGAAGAATGGTATAGTAAGAAAAGATATAACTGTTTCATTAAACAAAGCAGTTATATCTTTTCTTTTAGGGCTTAAAAAATCTTTTATTGGCGATAGCCAGCGAAAATATAGAAATATTAAATATCAAATATCAAATATCAAATATCAAATAATGTTGAAATTACTATGGAATTTCTTAAATTAGAATTTGTGGAAGAAGTAATAGTGAATGAAGACTTTCCTTCACTATGTTATGGAAAATCTTTAATTAAATAAATGT
>NZ_CABDWS010000080.1 GCF_901447495.1 Haloimpatiens lingqiaonensis | reverse complement strand
AGCAACTATGGAATTGGGAGAATCCCCACAGAAAAACATAGATACTTTCTTATCTATACTAAAATATAAAAATAAATAAGTTTATAGTCAGTTAAATGACTGCTATAAACTTATTATACGAGGAGGAGTACATATGGATCTATCAAAATTAATGGAAAGCGTAGAATATGTAAAAAGCAAAATTAATGCTGAACCTGAAATAGGTATTATATTAGGATCAGGATTAGGTGATATAGCAGAAGAAGTAGAAAACAAAATTACAATAAAATACTCAGAAGTTCCAAATATGCCTACATCAACTGTTAAAGGTCATGCAGGACAATTTGTATTTGGAGATCTAAATGGAAAAAAAGTTATAATGATGCAAGGAAGATTTCATTATTATGAAGGAAATCCTATGTGGCTTTTATCATTACCAGTTTATATAATGAAATATTTAGGAGTTAAAAACTTAATAGTTACTAATGCAGCTGGTGGAGTAAATACAAGTTTTGTACCAGGAGATTTAATGATAATAACAGATCATATAAATTTTGCAAGCAACAATCCATTAATAGGTAAAAATGACGATGAAATAGGAGCAAGATTCCCAGACATGTCAGAAGCTTATAATAAGGCATTAAGAAATTTAGCTAAGGAAACAGCAAAGAAATTGAACATAGATGTTAAAGAGGGAGTTTATTTAATGATGACAGGCCCAACTTATGAAACTCCTGCAGAAATAAGAATGGCTAGACTTTTAGGTGGAGATGCAGTAGGTATGTCTACAGTTCCAGAAGTTATAGCAGCAAATCATTGTGGATTAAAAGTATTGGGAATATCTTGTATAACAAATATGGCAGCAGGAATACTAGATCAACCACTAAATCATGCAGAAGTTATAGAAACATCTAATAGAGTAAAAAGCAGCTTTATAAATTTAGTAAAAGAAATAATGAAAAATATGTAGTTCATTTTAAAATACAATAAAATGAATATTTTATTAAAAGCTGTGGAAGCGCTTACTTAACAAGGGTTAAAAAATTAATTACAAAAAGACCTATACATTTGTATAGGTCTTTTTGCAATGTAAAATTTAGAATTTAGAATAAAAATGCTGAAATTCCTTAGGAATTTTAGCATTTATTCTACATTTTAAATTATAAGTATATGACTTTGTTTTTATTTTTGTGATAATATTTTGAACTATTGGTAAAAATAAAAGTAGAAAAATACATGAAAGGAAGGATATATGTGAAGAGGTTTAATAAATTTACTACAAGTTTATTTTTAATTCTATGCTTTTTAGTTCAAAATGCCACAATAACGTTAGCAAAGGAGCCTAGTTCAGATGCGATGAATGTTGAAGCTAAGGCAGCACTGCTTATGGAGCCTACCACAGGAGAAATAATATATGAAAAAAATGCTAGGGAAAAGTTCGCTCCAGCCTCTGTTACTAAAATAATGACTATGCTCATTACTATGGAGGCTATAGACAGTGGAAAAATAAAATTAACTGACAAAGTAACTGTAAGTGAAAATGCTAAAAAAATGGGTCAGGGGGGCAATAGCAGCATGCTTTTAGACACTGGAGAAGTTAGAACAGTGGAGGAGCTTTTAAAAGGTATTGCTATAGCTTCAGGTAATGATGCCTCTGTTGCTATGGCTGAGTACTTGGGTGGAAGTGAAGAAAATTTTGTAAACCTTATGAATAAGAGGGCTAAAGAATTGGGTATGAAAGATACTATCTTTAAAAATTGTCATGGCATATCAGCAGAAGGACATTTAACCACAGCTTATGATATATCCATAATGTCTAGGGAACTTTTAAAACATCCTAAAGTGCTTAAATACACAGGAACTTATATGGAAACTATATCAGAGGGAAGAAAGAGCCCTATAGGACTAGTAAATCATAATAAACTAGTTAGATTTTTTAAAGGCTGCGATGGTTTAAAGACAGGGTACACAAGTGAAGCCAAGTACTGTATATCTGCTACTGCTGTCAGAGATGGTGTTAGAATGCTTGCAGTGGTTGTGGGGTCACCTACGTACAAAATAAGAAATAAAGAAGCTTCTAATCTTATGAATTATGGATTTTCTAAATATGAAGTTAAGAAAATTATCACAAAAGGAAGCCAGTTAGGAAAAATAGATTTAAATAAAAAAGGCGATAGATTTTTTATGGTAAAATCTAATGAAGATTTAAATGTAGTTGTTCCTAAAGGTGAAAATATTAAAATAGATAAAAAGTTTAAAATAGATAAAAATAAAAAAGAATACAAAAAAGGCGAAAAAGTAGGATATTGTGAAGTATACATAGCAGATAAGCTTTATGGTAAGGTACCTATTTATAGTGACAGAGACATAAAGGCTAATACTATACTAGATAATATAAAATATAATATACAAAAAATATTTGATAATGCAGTATAAAGTATTGTATTATTAAGATATAGTCGGCAAGGAAGGTGGCTTCTTTGTCGACTTATTTTAAGCAAATATGAGAGGAACAAAATACTATGTTGAATTTCCATATAGAAGATTTTTTAAATGAAGAAGAAGGTAGTATTTTTAATATGCTAATATCATATTTTAAAGAAAATAATATAAAAGCCTATGTAGTAGGCGGTGCAGTAAGGGATGCCTTATTAAAAATAGCACCTAAGGATATAGATATAGCAGTTGAAGGAGACGTGGAAGCTATTATAAAAAATATTCCTAAGGTAGAGAAAACTGTTTATCATGAACGATTTAAAACTTCTAGTGTATATTTTAAAAATGGAATTCAATTTGACATAATAAGGTGTAGAAAGGAAAGATACGCCCAAAATGGTTCACTGCCTGAAGTTTATCCATCAAATATATATGATGATTTAGATAGAAGAGACTTTACCGTAAATGCAATAGCCTATGATATAATAAATGGTTGTATAATTGACCCTTACCAGGGGGTAGAACATATTAAAAGAAGAATTATAAAAAAAATAAAGTGTAATTCTTATAGGGAGGATCCTACAAGAATATTTAGAGCGATAAGATATTCTGTAAGGTATGGATTTAGTTTAGGTGATGAAGATGAAATATTAAATTGTATACAGGAAAATGTTTTTTCTACCATAAGCTTCCATAGAATAATGAAAGAAATACTACTTATGGCGGGAGAGAATAGATGGCAGGAAAACATAAAAAAGTGTTTTAGTTTGGGAATATTTAAACCATCTAAGGAATTCTATTTTAATAATGATTTAGAATTAGAGAAAAAATGGGCAAGCTTGACATGTGAGGAAGAATTAAAACCTAATGTTAGTTTTAACATTAGGCTCTGCAATATATATTTATGGATGGACGATGCTAATATAAAAAATATATTTAAAAATAATTCAATATTAGAGAAAAGTCTAAAGAAGGCTTTTGAACAATATGAACATATAGAGAAAAAATTAATGGAGAGCAAAGATAATTATGATATATTTAATATACTATATAAATGTAATATATATCATTTAGAGCTTTTAAAATACAATAGAAAACTCCAGTATAAATTATTGAATTATATGAAATTAAAGGACAACTATAAAGATATAAAAACTAAAATTTTATTAGACCTAGGAGTGGAAAAAGGAAGGTTAATTCGTGATATAATAGAAGAGGTAAAGAAGGTAAATTTAAATACCCTTTTAGATATAAAAGAGGATTATCTAAGAAATAATATAGGAGAGATAATAGATGGCATTAAACATAAAAATACACAATTTTGAGGGACCTTTTGACCTTTTATTGCACCTTATTAAAAAAAATCAAATGGATATATACCATATTAGAATTCATGAAATTACAAAGCAATATATGGATTACATAAATACTATGCAGAAAATGGATTTGGAAATCACATCGGAATTTATAGTTATAGCGGCAACTCTTTTAGAAATAAAGTCAAGAATGCTTTTGCCTAAGGTAACCTTGGACAAGGATCAAGAAGAGGAAGAGGCACCAGAGGAGTTATTGCTAAAAAAACTTATAGAATACAATAAATTTAAAAAAGCATCGGAATTTTTTAAGGAAAGAGAAATAATAACAGGGGTAACTTTTAGTAAAAAACCAGAAATTATAGAAGAAAAGAAAAGTAATAATGAAGATGATTTTTTAAAAAATGTAACTATGCTAGAATTGTTTAATATATATAGTGCACTAATGAGCAATTATATTAATAAATTAAATAAAAACAGCGTCATTGAAAAGGAACTTTTAATAGACAATTTCAAGGTAGAAGATAAGATGGCTGTTTTGAAATATAAAATTCAACAAAATGAGAAAATTAAATTTTCTGATGTGATGAAAGAGTGCAGAAAGAAAATGGAGATTATAGTTACATTTTTAGCTCTTTTGGAATTAGTTAGATTGAAGGTTATAAAAGCATATCAACAAGACAACTTTCATGAAATATTTATAGAAAGGATAGAAGATAACCATGGAATTTATGACACAGATGGAGATAGAGACAGTATCTCAGAGGAATAGGATTTTTTCCATAATTGAGTCACTTTTATTTGTAAGTGGTGAGCCAATGAAATCCAAACATTTAGCTTCTATTTTGGAATATTCTAAAGAAGAAATAGAAAATTTAATGGAAGAAATGATGGAGAGTTACAGTGAAAATTCTAGAGGAATAAAAATAATTAAAATAGATGAGTCATACCAAATAGTAACAAAGCAAGAAAACAGCCAATATATACAAAAGTTATTGAATGTTAATGTAAGACAATCCTTATCACAAGCAGCTTTAGAAACCTTAGCTATAATAGCATATAAGCAGCCTATAACTAGGATAGAGGTAGAGGAAATAAGGGGAGTTAAATGTGACAAGGCTGTAGTTAATCTAGTTGAAAAGGGTCTTGTAAAAGAATGTGGAAGAAAAGAAGTACCCGGAAGACCTATTTTATATGCAACTAGTGAAAAATTTTTAAAACATTTTGGCTTGGAAAGCTTAGGAGATATGCCTGATTTAAGCGAGTTTTCAGAAGCAATAGATGATATAAGAAATATAGAAAGTATAGCAGACATAAAAGAAATAGAAGAAGAATAAAAGGACTAAAGCCTTTTATTCTTCTTCTTTACATTGATCATCTTTAGATTGATCTTTTTTATCTTTTTTCTTATTGTTTTTTTTATCTTTAAAAATAGGCATATCCTTTATAGCATCTATGATTTGAGGCATAGAGTCTATTACTTTGTCATAAGAGTTCTTTTGATCTAAAGAGAGAAGTCTTAAAGAATCAGATTTAATTACTAAAAATGCCACAGGTTTTACAGTAACGCCAGCCCCAGAACCGCCTCCAAAGGGAAAATCAGGGTTATCTCCAGAGGCTTTACAATTAGCAAATTCACTTCCACCTGCTACAAAGCCAAAGGATACTTTAGAAATTGGAAGAATCAAAGAGCCATCTTTAGATTCTATAGGTGTACCTACTATGGTATTTACATCTACCATGTCCTTGATATTTTCCATGGTGGTTTTCATAAAGTTTTCTATAGGATTATTTTCCATTTGCATATCAGGTTATGAAAATCGCAATAAAACATAACCATACTCCTTTCTTAAATATATTAAAATTATTACGATTTTTAAATGGATACATTTCATTAAAATTACCATCAATTTTAAAAGCTCAGTTTTTTCTGTTTTGATATTTCTGTTATTTTCTTTTTCATGTTTTTCTTTTCTTTAAAATACAATAGGGCAATTTTTAAAGATATATATATAACTTTAACTAAATTTACAAAAATTATACTACGAATTTCTATAGAAACCATTTCAGTATTAAATATTGGTTGAGTATTAAATTTAAAACTTTTAATTTTAAAAAATTTACATAGGATATTATATATAAATCCAGGAATTGTATTTATAAATCCATAAAATAGTGCAGTTATGGAAGCATCATTAAAGCCAAAATTTATATTAAAATTTATTTTTAGTGTGGGCTTAAAAAGATTGTTTAAACAAATATGAAGAAGTACCTTTGCGGAAACTTTATTTTTTTGTTCCTTGTTTTTAATTTTATTATCATTATTTTCTGTTTCAGCTTCTTTATTTTTTATTTTATCCAGAGTTTCATTTAAATCTATTTTATTAGAGGGCTTTATTTCTTTTTTATAAATGAAAATTTTTAATTCTTTGTTAATAAATACTAATTTAATTTTTAAGGGTATGGGAAATAATAATATTATTAGGGCAATTATAAAAACATATATCATGTAAAATTCCTCCAAGGTATTTAACAATTAATAAGTAATTCAACTTTCGAAGTTATAAAATAAAAATATAAAATTTAAAATGAAGAATAAAACTCTTTGAGGTAAGTAATAGGTAGTAACTAAGAAATAATAACTAAGAAGTAAGAGTTAAGGATAAAACTCAAGGAGTTTTTTATAATTAATTTGTAAGTAATAGGTAATAAATAATAGTTCTATTTAGTAGTTTAACCATAAAATTCAAATATAAACATTATATTAGTTTAAGATTTTATAATAAATAAATTAAATTATTCCTTATGCGATTTAGGAAAGGATGTGGCAAGAAAGTGAATTTTAAAGAAAAACATAAAAATAATTTTAAATATAGAATTATAAGTATTATAACTTTAATTTTTATGCTTTCATGGACAATTCCAGTTAAAGGAGAACCTATAAAAGATAAAAATGGAAAAAGTGTATATATAAATGCTAGATATGCCATTGCAATGGATGCTAAAACTAGAAGGGTTTTATTCCAAAAGAATTCTTATGATTTAGTGCCTATAGCTAGTACTACAAAGATAATGACTTCTTTAGTGGCACTTAATTATGGAAAACTAGAAGAAAAGGTAGTTATATCTAAAAAAGCAGCTACCATTAATGGATCTGAAGTTGGGTATAAGGCGGGTGAAGAAATTTCTATGGAGGAATTATTATATGGCCTTATGTTTAGATCAGGAAATGATGCAGCTATTGCTATAGCAGAAGGCATTGCAGGCTCCGTAGAAAACTTTTGTAAACTCATGAATGAATATGCATATTCCATAGGAGCATTGGATTCACATTTTGAAAGTCCTCATGGATTGGATAGCGAAAGACACTATTCTACTGCATACGATTTAGCACTTATAACGGCTAAAGCCAAGGAGATAGACAAATTTAATGAAATAGTGAAAGATAAAGAAATATCTGCAGAGGAAAAAGGCTTTACCAGAGCATATAATAATATTAACAAGATACTTTGGCAAATACCTGAGGCTAATGGGGTTAAAACAGGATATACAGGAGGGGCAGGAAAGTGTCTTGTAACCTCAGTAAATATAGACGGCAACGATGTAATAATAGTGGTTTTAAATTCTCCAACTAGATGGAATGAAACGAAGAAAATATATAATTACGTAAAAGAAAACTATGAATTTAAAGAAGTGGCAAAAAAAGGTGAAAATATGGCCACTATGAACATAAATAAGAAAAATAAAGTGGATTTACTATGCAGTGAAAACATTACGTTACCTCTTAAAAAAGGTGAGAATTATGTAAAAAATATAGTAGTAAAAGAAGACTTAAATAATTTACAAATTAAAAAAGGTGAAAGCATAGGGAAAATAACCATAGAGGATGAAAAAGGTATTTTAATATATCAAAAACCATTAATATCAAGTAAAAACATAAATTTATCAAATAATAAAAAAGGGATGTTAGAAAAGCTAAAGGAGATTTTTAAATAGTTAAAAAGGTTGTAAGAAGCTACTTTACATAGAATTAGCTTCTTAATTTTTATTTTTTACAGGGGTTGGGATTGCGTAAAATAACAATCTTAAAACATGGAAAATTTACATATTTAAAATTATGTAAAGTAAATAAAAATGTAAACCTAAATGTAACAATTTAATCCATAGTTGGATATTCTATTATTAGAACGTTTTTTGGAGGATAGGCTATGGATTATGAAATAATAGACTGTATAGATGCTGGTAGTGAATTTTGCCCTTGTAAATTAGCCGAGAGCAATGAGTGCATACTCTGCTCCCAAATGAGTGGTAAGAAGTTCTGTGACTGCATAAATTGGAAGGGAGTATGCATATACCAAGAGTATTGTTGGAATGGAAATAAGGCTAAAGAGGAAAGAAAGGAATATATTTGTAAAGTAATCAGTAAAAAAAATTTACAGTCCTGTGTAATAGAATTAGGTATAGTAGTACCTCATAAACTGGCAATAAACTTATGTCATCCAGGTAGCTTTATATTTCTTAAAATACCTAATACAAAAGAATTTTATAATACACCAATATCCATAATGGATGTAGACACCCAGGAAAATTTAATAAAAGTTATGATAGAAATTAAAGGTGTAAAAACTAAAAAGATAGATGAAATTAGTGAGGGAGAAGATATTTCTATTAAAGGACCTTATTGGAATGGAGTTCAAGGTATTAAGAATATTTACTCCAGTAAAGAAAAAACTTCTTTAGTTATATTTAGAGGAATAGGTCAGGCTCCAGCAGTACCAGTTATCAAGAAACTTTATTCAAATGGTAATAATATAATTTGTATTGCAGATAAAGGTGGGTATGAAGACATATATATAAAGGATTACCTTCAAATGTACAACTGCAAAGTTTATTATGCAAATACCCTTAAAAATGGTGAACTTACAGAGGAAGCTAAAGAGTTAATACAGGATACTCTAAGAAATAAGGATGTAAATTTAGTGCATATAGCCGCACAAGATATACTTATATATTTAACAGTAAATTATATAGAGGATGAAAATATAAAGCTTTCCTGTTGTAATAATGCTAAAATGTGTTGTGGAGAAGGAGTGTGCGGTTGCTGCACCGCTAGATATAAAGGTCATAAGATAAAAAGACTTTGCAAAGTTCAAACAGATCCTAGAAATTTATTTGAAGGGAGAAGATTTATATGAAGGTAGTCATTATAGGGGGCGGTTGGTCTGGTTGCGCTGCAGCTATAACTGCTAAAAAAGCTGGTGCAGAGGTTTATTTATATGAAAAAACAGATATGATCTTAGGTCTTGGAAATATAGGTGGCATCATGAGAAATAACGGAAGATTTACAGCGGCTGAGGAAATAATAGCCTTGGGAGCAGGAGATCTTATAGGCTTAACAGATGCCAATTCAACCCACAGAAACATAGAGTTCCCTGGACATAACCATGCCTGGTTATACAATGTTAACAAAATAGAACCAGCTGTAAAAAACCATTTAATAAATATGGGCATCAATTTAAATTTAATAGCTAGAGTCATTGATGTGAAAAAACATAAGGATAAAATTGAAGGTATTTATTTATCTAATGGAGATTATGTAGATGGAGATGTGTTTATAGAAACCACTGGTTCTACAGGACCTATGGGGAACTGTTTAAGATATGGCAATGGTTGTTCCATGTGTGTTTTAAGATGTCCTGCCTTTGGACCTAGAGTAAGTTTAAGTTCAAGAGCTGGGGTTGAGGATTTGCAAGGTGAAAGAGAAGATGATGTTCTAGGAGCTTTTAGTGGTTCCTGTAAGCTTTGTAAGGAAAGCATATCAAAGGAAATACTAGATGAATTAGAGGAAACAGGAGTGGCAGTTTTAAAAGTTCCTAATGAAGATATAAATCTAGATAAATTAAAAATAAAAGTATGTCAGCAGTACGCATTAAAAGAGTTTGCGGAAAATGTAATTTTGCTAGACACAGGACATGTTAAACTAATGACTTCTTATTACCCATTAGAAAAACTAAGAAAAATAAAGGGATTGGAAAATGCTAAATACATCGATCCATATGCTGGAGGCAAAGGTAATTCCATAAGGTATCTTTCCGTGGCACCAAGAACCGATGATATGAAAGTAAAGGGCATAGATAATTTATTCTGTGCTGGTGAGAAATCTGGATTGTTTGTGGGACACACAGAGGCCATTTGCACAGGAAGTTTAGCCGGCCATAATGCCGTAAGATGCGCCCTTGGCATGCCTCTTTTAATTCTTCCAAAGGCTACAGCCATAGGCGACATAATAGCCTATGCTAACTATAAATTGGCCACCAAAGAAGGTCGAAGAAAGAGATACACCTTTGCCGGGGCCGAGTATTTTAATAGAATGAAAGAATTAGGGCTTTATACTATAGATGTAGAGGAAATCAAGAAGAGAATAAGTAAGTTAAATTTAAGTGGCATAATGAGTGAGAAGCTAATTTAATTTATTACTTGTTACAATAATTTGTAAAAGGGATTAATGCTTAGAGTTGCATTTAAAAATTTTATATGATAAAATTGAAAAAAAGGGGAGCTTGGTTGCAGGCTGAGAGGAAGTTTATGCTTCGACCCATAACTTGATTCGGATAATGCCGACGTAAGGAAATATTTAATTTATACTAGTGCTTATATATTTATGAGTATAAATGGGATGCGCCTTATTCGGTGTATCTCATTTTTTTATGCTTCAAGGATAATATCTTTGGTTAGTGGAGGGGGAGCGCCCTGCGCTAATAGGGCAAAATACAACTAAATAGCGAGGGAGCTTGTGTTTCAAGATGAGAGGAAGCTTTTGAGCTTCGACCGACCAGTATGACTTATGTCATATAGGGAATTGCTATTTGGTTGCGCTAAAACTATACCTCTTTAATGGTGTTTATTTCCTGTATGACATTTAGGAAAAATAAATATTACTAAGGAGGGATTTTATTATGCAAAAAAATTCAAAACTATTAAAAAAACTTATGCTTGCAATGTTGGTGGCCATGGGAGTGGTAATTTCACCTATTCTTCGTATTGAAGGCATGTGTCCTATGGCACATTTTATTAACATAGTGTGCTCTGTTATTCTGGGGCCTTGGTATTCACTGCTTTGCGCTACACTTATTGGTGTAATAAGAATGTTTTTCTTAGGGATTCCACCTTTAGCTTTAACAGGAGCAGTTTTTGGTGCCACTCTATCTGGAATTCTATACAGGGTATCTAAGGGGAACTTGATTTGTGCTATTATAGGTGAAATTATAGGAACTGGTATTATAGGAGCTATAGCTTCATATCCTGTTATGACATTTATTTGGGGAAGAACAGGGCTTACATGGATGTTCTATGTGCCTTCATTTATTATGGGCACACTTATTGGTGGAACTGTTGCATTTGTTTTTCTAGCAGCATTAAGTAGAATGGGTATGCTTGCAAAAATTCAGAGAAGTTTGGGGGCAAAGGTTTATGACAAACCAAAAACTTACAATAAACAACCTATTGCAAATAAAACAGAGTGTTAAATTGAATAAACCATTAATTCATTGTATTACAAATCCTATTTCAATAAATGATTGTGCAAATATGGTGTTGGCAGTTGGTGCAAAACCTATTATGGCTGAACACCCTTTGGAAGTGGCCGAAATTACTGCTAAATCTAAAGCTTTAGGAGTTAATCTTGGAAATATAACGGATACAAGAATGGAATCTATGCTGATTTCAGGTAAAACTGCTTTTGAAAATAAAATTCCCCAAGTAATAGATTTGGTAGGTGTAGCATGCAGTAAACTTCGCTTAGAATATGCAAAAAAATTTATTTCACAGTGTCATCCGAATGTTATTAAGGGCAACATGTCTGAGATAAAAGCAATTTGTGGCATAAAAAGCAATTCAAAAGGAATTGATGTGGGAGAATGTGATATTGTAACAGAAAAAAATTACATTGAAAATGTAGAAATTCTAAAGAAGCTCTCTTTAGAAACCGGTGCTGTTATTGCAGCAACAGGAGTTATAGACATAATAGCAAATAATACAGATGCATATTTAATAACAAATGGTTGTGAAATGCTTTCAATGATAACTGGTACAGGTTGTATGCTTAATGCACTTATAGCAAGCTATATTTCTTCTGGCCATATATTAGGTGGTACTGTTCTTGCAATAGCTCTTATGGGTATATGTGGTGAACTTTCCCAGCATGTTAAGGGCAATGGAAGTTTTAGGACTGAGCTTATAGATAATATGTTTAGTATTTCTGATAATGTGATAATAGAAAAAATAAGATATAAATTAAAATAAGTTTACTCAATTTCTGGTGGAATAACATTAAAAAAAATTTAAATAATAAATACGGGTAAAATAATATTCAGGGAACCTTGGCAGGTTGTGCGAAAATCCATAATTTATGGTATAATTTAATATATAAGTATTAAATTTCTATTAAGGGGTTGTTGCAATGAATTATATTTATGGTGATGATAGAAAACAAACAAAAATTGAAATAATGGAAGACTATGTTGATAACGATAGTGAAGTAAGAATTATTGATAAAATAATTGATGTTATGGATATAGAAAGTATGGGTTTCAAAGTTGGAAATAACGATGAAGTGGGACGACCTAAATTCAATCCAAAAGATTTATTGAAATTATACGTTTATGGATATTTTTACGGAATAAGATCATCACGTAAATTAGCAAAGCAATGCCTTATTAATAGGGAAGTTATTTGGTTAATTAAAGGTATTAAACCTAAGTATAGAGTTATTGCAGATTTTAGAAAAGAAAATGTTGAAGCTCTTGAAAATATTTTTAAAAAGTTTTTTAATTACTGTATTGAGCTGGGCTTATATGGTAAAGAACTAATTGTTATAGATGGTACTAAAGTAGAGGCTTCCGCATCTAAGAGAAAAAATTACAGCTTAAATAAGCTATCTAAAATGAAGGAAATAACTCAAAATAAAATTGAAGAATATA
>NZ_CABDWS010000079.1 GCF_901447495.1 Haloimpatiens lingqiaonensis | reverse complement strand
TTTGATATAATTATCTTGCATTTGCTTTCTCCTTTATTGGGGATATTATTGTTGTTTGCATTACAATAATAGCAAATGCATTTTTTATTTGTAAAGTTTTTCTACACAAGAAATATTAAATAGCCAATTTTTTTATCTAAAGCTGAAAAAGCCATATATCTGTTTAAAGTTATTTTTGATTTTTCTGCTCTTTCTCTAATTTTTATATATTCCTCTTCCGTTACCCTAAGGGTTATAAATTTATTCTTATTCACTTTTCAAAGCTCCTTTCCATGTTTTTAATCATAGTAATTTTTAGAGGATTTGGGAGGCTTCTCCCATCATTCAAGCACTTTTGTAACACAAAAGGTAAGCTTGCCATCTCCTAAGAGATGTAAACTTACCTTCGCTGTTTTATCTAATTTTATGAATAAAAAATAACCATCTTACTATTTGCAAAATGGTTATTTTATGCATAGATTTTATTTAATTATACTGGTCTACGTTTTAATATATTAATATCTACTTCATGTCTTCCTGTCATATCTTTTAATACTTCTATACTTTCTTTTATTTCCTTCACATCTTTCGAGACGCTTTTCACTGATATTTCCATCAAACTTGCTTTTTCTTCTATCACTAAATCTGTATTTTTAAATGATTTTTCATTTTACTCTTTATGTGAAGTTTGTACTTCTGTAATTATATCTATCTTTTTTTCTATGGCTTCAAGTTTAATTGAATTCTTTTTTATATCGTTTTTAACTCCATTTATTTCAGTTTCAAGCCTTGTTTGACCTTCTAATAACTTAATGAGAATATCTTTAATTTCATTATCCAAAATATCACTTCTAAATTGCTTTTTAGCTTAAATAGTTATATTTTATAGTTTAGATATTTATAGACACTTATTTAATTTCAATATTAATTGTTAATTCTTTGTCAACCTCTGAATTATCAGTATTCATATATTTAAATACCAACTTCTCATTGCCGGCAACTTTAGCTTTAAAATTAAAGTTTTGTCTTTTATTTGAATACCCTTTTTGAGAAGTAAATTTAAAATCATAGGGTTCTATAAAATTATTTCCTTTATACTCCAATATTTTACTATCTGTCCCCTGATTTATTTCCCATTTATACGGTCTAGTAATATTAGAACATAATGACACTATAAATTCAGTATCTTTTGATATAACTAAATCAAGATTTTCATTTTTGTTTATTTTATAGTGTTCAAATTTTGTAATAGGCGAGTTATATTTAATAATATATGCTATCTCTGAATCATCACTGCTTATTTTATATTTATGATTTTTTAAAGCAGTATTACTCTTTCCAATATACATTACAGTTTCAGAGTTAAAATATAGTATATATAGAAATAATAGAGCAATAAAAACTATTATAAGTATTAAAGTAAGTTTCTTTTTCATAATATATTCTCCTACAAAAAATTATATTTTATAAAAATATTTATTACTTACTAACTATCTTAACAAATTTAAAAGCCTAATAAAGACTCACACCAATACCATGTTTTACCATTGAATACATAAGTAATATTATTTGTATTATCATAAGCAGTTAAAGAAACATATGAACTTTTATTAGGGTCAATAAAGCTAAAGTATTTATTACCATTCTCATATTCAACATACCCTCTACAAGTCATAGCATGACCATAATTTTGAACTATATTTTTATATGCATAGAAACCACAGTCTATAGGGCTTCCTGATTGTAATTGGTCTACCGCCCTACTATAAGATATAGCAGAAGAATAGTACGTGGGATACAACCCCCAATTATGATAAGCTTTCAATTCTTCATTTATTCCTCCACCTTTGTTCCAATTTGACCCATATATATATTTAGCAACATCTATATCATTTAGAGATTTGTTTTTTTTGTAATTAATTATTGCTGCACAAGTAGCTGCCCAGCATGTATCTCCGCTTTGTCTCACTATATTAACATTTAAATACTTATTTTCTGGACCTGCAATAACCCTTCTAATTATCACATCACTATTAGTATTTTTTACATTTAACTTTAATGGATTTATTGAAATTCTAACTGTTTTTTCTAGATTTATTATTGATTTTTTATCATTAATTATTTCATTTATTTTTTTCACTTCAGAAGATGATAGCTCAACATCTTTTCCATTATTATTAGACAAAATAACTGAATCCTCAGAATTAATAGCATATACACAATTTGAGGTTGCTAAAATTCTAATTCTACTGTTATGTTTATTTTCTTTTAATTTTTCTAATTGATCAGCAAATCCCTTTTCTAAAGTAGCAGAATATTTTCCATCTTGAGTCTTTGCCACTGCATATATTCCTCGGACTCTGTCTTTGAACATAATAGGGTAATAAAAAATTTCTCCTGTTTCCACATTATTATTTTCATAAGTATAGCAATTAAATGGTTCCCCTAAATAGAAATAGATTACTTCATCTTTGTTAAAGCCATAATTATTTGCTTCATTGTAAATACTTTGAACTTGTCTTACAAAGTTCTTTATAGCAAAATCATTTAATGCGTTAGGGATTTCCACTGACATAATTTCCAAATTGTTTTGTAAATCTAATTGTTTTGCATTTACTTGAGCAGTAAGAGTAACAGTCAAAAGTAAAGATGATATAAGCATAGCACATACAATATTGGTAAAAAATCCTTTTTGTTTGCTCATATATTTACCCTCATCTCAATATTATTTTATGATTAAACATATATTATCTCTATATAATTATCACCCCTTTCGTTTATTAAACCATTTACTTTAAGTTTTAAAAAATTTTATATCTTACAATATAAACTTATATATCGATTATACTCCATAATTTGCCATAAATCAAGAAACAGTAATTATAATCATTACACAATATGTTAAAATAACGAAAAAGTAACATTTTCTTCCTTCAACTTTAAATCTATTTTATTGAATTTACAACATCCTTCCTTTTATTAATTAACGGAAATTAAGGAATTATGCTATTTTGCTGTTTCATTTATTCCATACTTTAAGTAAATTAAGCCCACCTCACGGTGGACACCCTTGTCTTAAGCTATGCACTTGGCACTATCAACCCGTGCTCGGGACTCTCTCCCGTTAGATTGCGCCCATGCTGGGCGCACAAGAAAAGAGCTAACGCTCTGAACGTTAGCTCCCAATGTTACTATGATTATAATATATTCTTGAAACTTCACTATATACCATATTATCAATAACAATTAAGAAATTTATTAACAAAATAGCAACTAGTATACCTACAGAAACTATATTAGTAAACTTCCTTAGCTCATTTTGTTCCATTTCATTGCAATTTTTTAACATAACATAAATCTCCTTTTAAATTTTAAGATGCACACTTTTCTTTCAATCTATTTAGTGGTTGTTTTGTAGCCTTTGTTAATCCATATGCTACACCAGACCCTGACCCCATGCCCTAATTTTACCTATATGTGCTTTAGTTCCATTTGATACAGTATGAGCACTATTTATAGTATTTCTAGCAAAATATGCATCTTTTCCTGCTGAAATTTCATCAGATAAAGGTAGCCCTCCATTACCACTTGCACTTGATTCAACATAATCTGTCTCCTCAAAATCAAACCTCAAATGTCTAAAGCCGGAAGGATCTTTTCTAGTTATAGGATTATTACTACAATATGCAAACATATTCTTAGACAATAATTCACCTATTACTCCAAAAATACCATCCGCATTTATAAACCTACCCCACTCTGGATTATAATACCTACTCTGTAGATAATACAGCCCAGTCTCACTGTCATACCTATATCCTCTATACCTATAAGGATTTTTCTCTCCTACTGTATCCTTTAAACTTCCCTCTATAGAGATAAGTTCTCCCCATGAATCATAGGTGTAAGATACAACCTTTTCCCCTTGAGCATTTATTAATCCTATAATGTCACCCTGAGCATTTCTTACATAATAGTATTCTGCTCCGTTTAGGTTCATGCTTATAAGTTTGCCTGAACTGTCGTAAGTGTAGTGTATTTTGTCTTTTCCATTATCTTCATAGGTTACACTGCCACCCACTAGGTGATATTTTGTGGTAACGCCATTTACTGTTTTTTCTGTTCTTATGCCTTGGTCGTTGTATTTGAATTTTATCCTATGGTTACCTACCGTAATACTTCGATTTTTATCAAAAATAAAGTTAACGATAGGTACCAATTACTAAGTTTATTCCTTTATATGTAATTCTACATTCATCCTAAAAATCATTTTTAATTCAATAAAAAAAGCCTTTATTGGGCTAAAATTTTAAACTTTAAAATGTATATGTATAAGTAGCCTAAAGTAATTATCTTCAGGCTACTTACCAAAACTTAACTATTTAAAAAATCATCAAGTCTTATGTCTATAGAGACATCTGGATTATCCTCAGTGTTATGGAGTATTGTTTTTATTAATTCTTTATACCCTTTTATTTCTGTATTTATAATCATATCATTCTCGCCAAACACACCATAATCAATTCTTATTGCTTTAAAAAAGCCTGTACCAAATACATATACTCTACATATATCTTTCCACAAAACTTCATCTTTTTTTAATCCAAGTCTATAAACATGTATAATTTTTGTTTCGTCTACCTTATAATATTCAAACACTGCAAATATATACATAATTGATGCCCAAACACCAAAGACTAAACAGAATATTCTCCACTTAAATTCATTAATATTATAAGAAAAATATAGAAAACCAATTAAGACAAAAAAGTAAATGATCGCCGCTGTCTTTTTACTTTTATAAATCATAAAATCACCTATTCCATTCCAAATTTCTTGTACAAAAAGTTTTGTGTGGCACCAATAGCTTTACCTGCCAAATAATCTATACCAGTTGAACCTACTATAGCTCCAGCTACTTTATATCCTCCCGCTAACATACCCTTTGCAAGAAGCGGTCCTGAAATATGTGCTCCTACATAAGCACATGCCACTACTCCACCCACTTGAAGTCCTGTTTTAAGTACTCTTTTCCATGTGGGCATTTTTACTGATGGATCCCATGTACTATTTATATCAAGAGCAGTTGTTATTACTGTAAAAGCCTTGGATAATTTGTTTGCTGCTCTTGCATAGGGTTGTATTTTCTGAGCTATACTAGTCTTAGGAAGAATAGAAACTATACTGTTTTTATCTACATATCCTCTTACTGTTTTAGAAATATCTCCAACTATACTTGTAGCTGTTCCATAAATAGTTGCTCCAAGATTAGAAACTGAAGGATGAAAACTATTTGCTATTCCGCTTGCTCTACTAGTTCTAGTCCTATTCATCACCGCATAAGACGCTGCTCTCATTGCCTCTGTCTCTTCACCTAAAGTATATACCGGTCTAAATCCACTATAGTCACTCATATTTGCACAGTTATTCTTGCTGTAAGCAAACAAATTATGTCCTAGTAATTCTCCTGTTTCACCTATAATCCCATCTGCATTTATAAATCTACCCCATTCCGGGTTATAGTACCTATTTTGAAGATAGTATAGCCCTGTCTCACTGTCGTACCTATATCCTCTATACCTATAAGGATTCTTCTCTCCTACTGTATCCTTTAAACTTCCTTCTATGGAGATAAGTTTTCCCCATGAATCATAGGTGTAAGATACAACCTTTTCGCCTTGGGCATTTATCAATCCTATAATGTCACCTTGAGCATTTCTTACATAATAGTATTCTGCTCCGTTTAGGTTCATGCTTATAAGTTTGCCTGAACTGTCGTAAGTGTAGTGTATTTTGTCTATTCCATTATCTTCATAGGTTACACTGCCGCCCACTAGGTGATATTTTGTGGTGACATCATTTACTATTTTTTCTGTTCTTATGCATTGATCATTATATTTGAATTTTATATCCTGTAGCCACCTTTATATTGAATAAAAAAATCAATAAGTAGTTGTTAAATACCTATTGATTTTTTATTATAATTAATATCTGCCTTTACAATCAATATTTTATCATTCGCTATATAATTATATAATTCTGTTAATCTAAGCAATAAAAAAATTTTTATTTATATCCTAAATTCTCTTTTTTATAGTATATAAATAATTAGCAATAGCAGTAATATTTACTACAATCCCTATAATTGCTACAGTTAATCCTCCCATACCTGCTAATATTAAATCAAAATTTTGACTTAAAAAATTAACCGGATTTATATCAATTGCTTTTGATATACTAATAATTATTCCAGATATAATCAAAGCACTTGCAATGTCACATTTAACATACCTATCATGTTTGCAATTTTGGATAGCCAATATATATTTACTATCTTTCATCATAATTCTTCTAAAAAATATAACAAATTCTATAATAAGAAAATTTAACAATAGTAATATTCTTGAATATACACTCTCAGGTTTTAAATAATTTATTGATAATAAATATAAGGATAATATCGTAAAATTACCTATAAGTGATCCTCCTAAATAGATAACTTGTAATAGCTTATTATCATTCATTCCTAATATTATACTAATTATAGAACATATTATAGTTATTATTAATACAAACTTTCCAATGCTACTATATATTTTTCCATCTGCAATTATGGAATAATTTAGTATTGTATTTAAAACTAAAATGCCAATTATAATAAAAAGCATAAATTTTCTTAACTCTTTAATGTTCTCATCGTACTTTATACTCAAACCAAATACCTCCATCTATATTTTTAAATTTTTAGTACAATACTTATTCTTGAATTTACCTAATTATAAAATAAAGATTCATTATTAAAATAAAGATTCTATTTTACTTTTTAGCCTTTTTAATGGATTTTTTAATCCTTTAGTAGCAACATAAGCTATCCCCCCTGCTGCACCTGCTATAGCCCATGTTGGAGCTGTAATACCCATTAAAGCAGCTCCTCCTGCCACTAATGCAGTTGTCCCTACTCCAATACCAATACCGCTTACCGAATCAACAGCCCATCCAACAAAAAATTGTTTATTAATACCTCCTGCAGACATATAATTATCTACTCCACTAATTGCTATTGAAATAAGTGAACTTACTTTTAGTGCTCCTTTAATAGAACCTTTTGTTTCATTTAGCACATATCTACCTTTTGATATATATTGATCTGTCATTCCTTTTCCCCATACTCTAATTCTACCTGTATGAGCCTTAGTTCCTTTTACTACAGTATGAATATTTCCTGAAACTTTTCTAGCAAAATATCCATCTTTTAACGCTGAAATCTCATCAGAATAGCGTAGCCCACTACTAGATTTATTCATTCTAACTCTATTCTTAACTGTCCTATTCATCACCGCATAAGACGCTGCTCTCATTGCCTCTGTCTCTTCACCTAAAGTATATACCGGTCTAAATCCACTATAGTCACTCATATTTGCACAGTTATTCTTGCTGTAAGCAAACAAATTATGTCCTAATAATTCTCCCGTTTCACCTATAATCCCATCTGCATTTATAAATCTTCCCCACTCTGGATTATAGTATCTTGATTGCAGGTAATATAGTCCTGTCTCACTATCATACCTATATCCTCTATACCTATAAGGATTCTTCTCTCCTACTGTATCCTTTAAACTTCCTTCTATGGAGATAAGTTTTCCCCAGGAATCATAGGTGTAAGATACAACCTTTTCGCCTTGAGCGTCTATTAATCCTATACTGTCACCTTGAGCATTTCTTACATAATAGTACTCTTCTCCGTTTAGGTTCATACTTATAAGTTTGCCTGAACTGTCGTAAGTGTAGTGTATTTTGTCTTTTCCATTATCTTCATAGGTTACACTGCCGCCCACTAGGTGATATTTTGTAGTGACTCCATTTACTGTTTTTTCTGTTCTTATGCCTTGATCATTATATTTAAATTTTATGTCTTTCCCATTACCTTTTATGGAGGATAACATTCTTCCTCTTTCCCAGGTGAAGGTGTATCCGTTATAAGTTAATGGATTTCCTATGTTATCATAGGTTATTTCTTTTCCATCAAAATTTGTTAGCTTGTCTTTCCTGATAGAATCACCGTAATTGTAGGTGTACGCTTTTGTACAGTTACCTAGTGATTCTGCTGTTGTATAATTATATTCTTTCTTACTGGTTAAATTTCCTCCTCTATCGTAACTGTAAGTTATAGTTTTTCCTAAAATACCATTATCTTCTCTTATAATTTGATTTAAACCGTCATAGTAGTATTTTATTGTCTTTTCTTTTTCTGTGCCTTTATTTTGAATTATAGTTTCTATATTTCCATTGTTATCATAGGTGTAACATATCTTTTCTCCACCATTATCTATTGATTTTACTATGGAAGTGGTGGTATTTGCTTCTTTGCCTATATTTTGTAATAAAAAAAGAAGCACCTCCATAGGTGCTTCCTCATTATTTTACTAGAAAACTTGACTCTACTAGTAATTTATTTTACAACCTGCATTGACATTTTAAAGTCTTCGCCGTTGATCTTCATATCAGTGTATTCAGCTTCAGCATTGTATAAAACTTCTACTGAAAGAGTTTCTTTCTTTATAGAGTCTTCAAACTTCTTAACTACAGCTTCTAGGTCAGCATTGCCGCCAACATAAAGTTTTATCTTGTCTGCTACTTCAAAACCACTGTCTTTTCTCATATTTTGGATTTTACTTAATATTTCTCTTAGGTGTCCTTCTTCTCTTAACTCTTCAGTTATATTAGTATCTAAAACTACACCTAGATCTCCTTCACCAGCAAAAGCATATCCTTCAAGACCTTGCATTGTAACAAGTAAGTTTTCGCTGTTGAACTCTATTTCTGTTCCTTCAACGTCAGCCTTAACTACTCCGCCATTTTGAACAGTTTGAGCTAAACTCATTTGATTCATTTCGCCTAGAGCTTTTCTTATTTTTGGTATTAACTTACCATAGCTTTTACCAAGTACAGGTAGGTTAGGTTTTATTTCAAAATTAACATACTCTGATAAGTCTGCGCCAAAGGCTATTTCTTTTATATTAAGCTCATCTTTAACTATATCTCCATAGTACTCTGGAAGAGTCTTCGTAGAAACAAGCATCTTAGAAAGTGGCTGTCTGTTCTTTATGTTAGCTCCATTTCTAGCACTTCTTCCAAGCTTAACTATCTTATAAGCTATATCCATTTCTCTTTCAAGCTCTTCATTTACAAGCTCTACATTGTATTCTGGCCATTTACATAAATGAATACTTTCTGGAGCCTCTTTATCTAAATTAACCACTAGATTTTGATATATTTCTTCAGCTATAAATGGTATAAATGGTGATGCCACTTTAGATAAAGTAACTAAAACTCTATATAATGTTACATATGCTCCTATTTTGTCCTCTGTTAAATCTGTAGTCCAATATCTAGCTCTATTTCTTCTTACATACCAGTTAGAAAGTTCATCTACAAATTCCTCTATAGTAAGAGCTGCTTGAGTTATTTTATAATTATCAAGATCCTCATCTACTGTTTTAACTAATGTGTTAAGTCTAGACATTATCCACTTATCCATTACATTTACTGAAACAAAATTCTTGTACTCTAAAGGATTGAAACCATCTAACTCTGCGTATAATACATAGAATGAATATACATTCCAGAAGGTACTTAAGAATTTTCTTTGAACTTCTGCCACATCATCCTTAGAGAATCTAGTTGGAAGCCATGGTGCACTAGCTGTGTAGAAGTGCCATCTTGTAGCATCTGCTCCTTGAGTTTCTATAACATCAAATGGATCTACTACATTTCCCTTATGCTTTGACATCTTAATTCCATGCTTATCAAGTACGTGACCTAATACCACGCAGTTTTCAAATGGGTTAGTGTCAAATATTCCAGTAGATATAGCAAGTAATGTATAGAACCATCCTCTTGTTTGGTCTACCGCTTCTGAAATAAATTGTGCTGGGAAGTTCTGCTCAAATACTTCTTTATTTTCAAATGGATAATGATGTTGTGCAAATGGCATTGAACCTGAGTCAAACCAGCAGTCTATAACTTCTGCAGTTCTCTTCATTTCCTTTCCACATTTTTCACACTTTAAATGAACATTATCTATATATGGTTTGTGAAGCTCTATATTTTCTGGTACATTTATTCCTTTTTTCTTTAGCTCCTCAACACTTCCTATACATTCTCTGTGGCCACATTCACATTCCCATATTGGAAGTGGAGTACCCCAGTATCTATCTCTTGATATACCCCAGTCAATAACATTTTCAAGGAATTTTCCAAATCTTCCTGTTCTAATATTGTCTGGATACCAATTTATCTTGTTGTTGTTTTCTAAAAGCTTATCTCTAAGAGATGTCATTCTTACAAACCAGCTATCCTTTGGATAGTATAGAAGTGGTGTATCACATCTCCAGCAGTGTGGGTATGAGTGAGTATATTTTTCAGTTTTAAATAGCATATTATTCTCTGCCATATACTCTATTATCTCAGGGTCTGCCTTTTTAACAAACATTCCTGCCCATGGAGTTACACATTCTACAAACTTACCTTCTGCATCTACTAAATTCATTAAAGGTATGTTGTTAGCCTTACATACAATGCTATCATCTTCACCATAAGCTGGAGCAGTATGAACTATTCCTGTACCATCAGATAAAGTTACAAAATCTCCATGTATAACGTAATGAGCCTTTCCCACTGGAGCTTGGAACTTAAATAATTGCTCATATTCTAGTCCTAGAAGCTCTTCTCCTTTAAATTCCTTAACTATTTCATACTCCATATCCTTTAATACAACTGGAGCTAATTCTTTAGCTAATACAAATACTTCTTCTCCAACCTTAGCTTCTATGTAATCATATTTCTTATTTACAGTTAAAGCCATATTAGATGGCAATGTCCAAGGAGTTGTTGTCCAAGCAAGTATGTACTTGTTTTCTTCTCCCTTTACCTTAAACTTAACTATAGCTGTTGAATCCTTAACATCCTTATATCCTTGAGCAACTTCATGAGAAGAAAGACCTGTTCCACATCTTGGGCAGTATGGAAGTACCTTGTGTCCTTTATATAACAAATCTTTATCCCACATTTGTTTTAATGCCCACCAAACGGATTCTATATAATTATCATGGTATGTTACATATGGATCATCCATATCAACCCAATATCCCATTTCTTCAGACATTTTCTTCCACATATCTGTGTATTTAAATACACTTTCCTTACATTGTGTTATGAATTTTTCAACACCGTAAGATTCTATTTGATCTTTTCCTGAAATTCCTAGAGACTTTTCTATTTCAAGTTCTACTGGAAGTCCGTGAGTATCCCATCCAGCTTTTCTTAAAACCTTATATCCCTTCATTACTTTATATCTTGGGATTAAATCCTTCATAACCCTTGTTAAAACGTGTCCTACGTGAGGTTTTCCATTAGCTGTTGGAGGACCATCATAAAATGTAAAATACTCTCCATCTTCATTTAAATCAAAGTTTTTCTTAACTATATCTCTTTCTTCCCAAAGCTTTAATATGTCTTTTTCCATTTCGGTAAAACTTCTAGAAGCATCTACTTTTTTGTACATTGTATAAACTCCTTTCCTTTATATAATAAATATTCCTTAGATTTATAACTTTAGTGTTTCGAACTTTAGTGTAAACTATCACCACTTATAAATAATAGCAATCTCTTGGTGAATATATCTAACCATACAAGTTTCCCAACCCTATAAAGTTCATCTGATATTTTGGTAAATATTGCACTGTTATAATAAATTACTTTAAAAATAACAAAAGACTCCGTCCTCAATAGGACGAAGTCATAACTTCGCTATACCACCTAATGGCTAATATATATTTCAAGCACTCTTTGCACAAAACAAAATACTTTTGCACCAGTGATTGCCCTATTCTTTAACGCAGAATTACGGATAAGCTTACTTTAAAAAATTCGGCCTTCAGCTCATAGGTGATTTTCCTAAACTCCTACCTGTCAGGCTTCCACCCTCCCCGACTCTCTTTAAGGTTTTAAGCATAGTACTCTTCCTAATCACAGCTTTTTAAGACAATATATAGAATTCAATTTCCTACTATTATAGTATATCAAAAATTTATTGTCAATAAAACTTTTAAAATTTCAGAGATTTAGCACCTAAATTCCAGTAAAAATTTTATTTTTACTGGAATTGTATCTTTTTACACTTACTTAAAGGGCTGGTAAGCCCGCAGACCGTTAGGTCGCAAAAATAATTACACTATCCCCTACCCCAAGAAATCTTTAAAATCAATTTCCAGTTTTATATTTGATTAAGTTTTTACAAATAGTGGGTTATGCCAACCATTTTCTATAATAAATCTTTCATCTCTTATATCTTCAATAACATCTATTTGGAGCATATATTTCTTTCTAAAATTTCTTATACACCTAAAAAAATATAATTGCATTAGATTAAATGCTATTATTATAAACATTAATACTGTTTCTATGCCCGTAGGGCTATGAAGAAAACAATGATTCAAATGCCATTCTGTTTTTAACTGATGAAAAGCATTATTTTCAATGTCCCACCTTTTATGCATTATTTCCCATAAAGTTTCTACCGACGTTAATTTATCCGTCGTTATAATCCATGACTCTTTAATTTCCATTTTATCTCCATTATATATTTCTTCTATAAACTTTATAAACCTTACTTTTATTTCTGAATCAGCCATTTCAAAATTATCTTCATCCCAAGCTTTTATCTTTAAATAATTTTTATTTTTTTTATTAACTATCCATTCTTTATCTGCCTCACGGCACTTAAATAAAGCTAGTGCATCTTTTACAATATGAAGTCGTTCATCTT
>NZ_CABDWS010000078.1 GCF_901447495.1 Haloimpatiens lingqiaonensis | reverse complement strand
TCTTTCTTTTTAGACTTTTTTCCTTTAGGTTTATCTTTTCCTTGGATACTCAACCAAATTCCATCCATTTCTTGAAATAAAACTTTAACTTCTTTCGATCCATTTAATTTACCTTTTTTATTTAATAGTATTTTTCTTTCTTCTTTTTCTTCAAGTTTAGAACCTAATTTTTGTACTACATTCCATACTGCTGTATGACTGATTTCTTGGTTGGTTAACTCTTTAATGTTTTTTGCAGTATCCCTATAAGAAACATTAGTCACATTATCTACGATTTTTTCTACTAACGTAGTTGAAATATGTCCTATTGTATCCATTTGCAAATATTCATCTAATAAAAATTTATAAGCCAGTTTACCATCATCAGTTTTATACTCATATATACGTCTATCAAGTTCTATATTTCCCATTATAGTTTTTAAACACGTATGTTTAAAACCTTTATTTCTATAAACTTTAGTATCTCTTTCATCCAACAACCTTCGGTCTAGGTGCGTTAGCACCTCTTTCATGAACCTACATGCTTCTTCACATACATATTTATATATTTTTTTCTCTAAATCATTGAAAGTTATCTCTTTATCGTTTAAACTTGTATTGTACATAATATCACCCATTATCTTATAGTTTTCTTAACTTACATTATAATGGATTTTTTATGTACATGGGAGATACTTTTTGTATCTCCTTTTAAATTTTCTAAGCAGTAATTACTACTATCTTTGCCTACTAAAATTATACTCTAAGTTACTTGTTTTTCAAAATTAGCACATTTAGTATAGTTCCCTTTACCATCAAGGAACTCTTGATCTATAATTATGTTTGTTAGCGTACAATAATTTTCTGATTTAGAATGATGCTTACATTCTTTAACACTACATTTTATATTTTCATTATAATCCGAAATATTAAATCCCAAATTTTTATTATTCATTATATTTCTGCTCTTACTACAAAGCAGCTTTTTCACCTTCCTTTCATTATTTTATATTTTATTATTGCTTATACTTCACAAAATATATTATCTTTACTTAATAAATACTGTTTAACCCTTCAATAAATGCTATGTATTACGAATAAATATATTAAATTAAAAAAAATATAAACTCTAATTTAAAATCAGAGTTTATATTTAAATTTATGCTATTTCATTTCAAAACTTCCACAGTCAGTAGATTCCTGACTTTCTGCCATAATATCATTTTTTACTACTCTTATCTTATTTAATGTACAATAATCTGCATCTTTAGAATGGTATCTGCACTCATTCACTGTACATTCTATACTATCATTACGTTTATCTTTCATATTCAAACTCCCTCCTTATAAATTAATTCTTTATTATTATCTTCAAAAAATATTTTTATATTCATACATTTCATTTTAAATAATACCTGTCCCTATATAACAACAATACCTGTCCCTATTTTCTGAGGGACAGGTATTGTTGTTATATCATAGGCTTCATTATATCTTTTTTATAGTCATATATGAATATCAAGTTTCTTTTCTCTACGTCCTTGAACTTTTCCAATAGATTTGAAGTTTCTATAGCAGTTATAATAGTAATTTTTCGATTTTTTTCTAAAGATTCTTCCACCTTTTTAGTTATATCAAAATCTTTTAATTCATAATGGTAATAAACATCACTTCCAATAAACATATTTAATTTTTCCGCTATAGCATTGCCTTTCTCTTCTAAACTAATAAAAACATAATTCATTTTATCACCTAATTTCATATAATTTTCATAAGTAAACTCTCTATCACTTGCTTAAGATTAAACAACCTTTTTATTTAATTTTGTATATAATTCAATCTCTATGTTCTACTTCTGAAAAATTATACAACAAAAAAAACAATTTGTACAAATGATAAAATCAAAAATATTATTTTAAAAAATTTCTATTTCCAAAGAAATGTATATGAGCATATGCTCCCAATGCATTCTTCTTAACATAGCCACACTCCCACTGTTTTATTTCTCCTGTAATTGTTTCTTTTTGCAATTTATAAATTTTCCTCTCACTGCAATTTACCTTAGATTTATGGAATTCATGGCAGTTTATCTTACTTCCACTAGAAACTATGCTATTCTCTGCATTTACTTGAATTTGTGCATACCCAAAATTTTGGAGCCTATTTGTCATATAACTTACTCCATTAAAAAATCCAACAGTATCTTTAATGTTTAATCCTTTATAATTATTAAACATATATTTATTACTCTCATCTTCTTTATAATCCGTAGCTAATCCTTTAGTTAAATACATTAATCCTCCACATTCTGCAAAGCACTTAAGTCCATTATTTAATTGATCATGGATGCTATTTAACATTGATTTATTTTGAGAAAGTTCATCAATAAATACTTCTGGGTAGCCGCCACCTATATATAGGAAATCTATATTTTTAGGGAGCTTTTTATCAGCAATTGGACTAAAAAAAGTAACTTCCCCCATTTCCTGTAGCATCTCTAAATTTTCCTTATAGTAAAAACTAAAAGCTTTATCATAAGCTATGGCAATTTTCATATTTTTATTTTTCACGTGAAAATTATCCTCATACTGTTTACATTCATTCATGTTTTTTATGAGAGCATTTAAATCCACATGCTTATATATTAATTCAGCACAAATATCTATTTTACTGTTAATATCACTTATTTCACTACTTTGTATTAATCCCAAATGCCTACTTTTTATACTTAACCTATCATCCTTAGGTATATATCCGAAAACATTAGTTTTACAATTACTTTCTATGGCTATTTTTAATATTCTATAATAAGATTCACTTACATTATTTAAAATTATTCCACATATTTTCACATTATCAAAATTTATTATACCATTTATCTCCGCACACAATGTTGCCATTTGTGCACTAGGAGATAGTACTAAAACCACTGGTAAATCTAATAATTTTGCTACATGAGCAGTGGAGTATTCAGCATCTATTCCTTTACCATCGTATAAACCCATAACTCCTTCTACTACAGCAATATCTGCATTTCCCCTAGAAAAACTTGCCTTCACACCTTCTTCTCCCATTAGAAAAATATCTAAATTTCTAGATGATTTTCCTGTAATTGTAGAGTGAAATGCTGGATCTATGTAATCCGGTCCCACTTTATATCCTTGCACTTCGAATCCTTTATTCATTAACGCTTTCATTAATCCTAAAGTAACAGTGGTCTTTCCGCCACCACTTTTATTTGAACCTATAACTATTCCTTTCACTAATCTCCCCCCAATGGCTGCATATCTTTATAAAATGCGGTAAATATCCTAAACCTGTCCCTGATGATTTTTAACCTTTCCTTGTTATCTTACTACTAAATTTATTAAAAACCTCTTCATTAATTTATAAGATATATCTGATTATATATAGGGACAGGTGTTACTATTACTAGAAATATTAGAGACCTGTCCCTAGTTATCTTTAGGGACAGGTATGATAAAAATTAAAAAATTAATTTTTTAATTTTTTCTATGTATATATCTTGTATAGATAAATTTTCACCTAATCCATGTAAATAAACACTAGATTTAATTCCATTATTTTTTAATATGTTTTTCCATGAATCATCTTCATCTCCTGACATATCATTATTAGCATGGTCTCCAGCCACTAGCATAAATGGCATTAGTATCACATTATCTATTTTATTTTTCTTAAGTCTTCTTATTACGTTGTCTAAAGTAGGGTACCCTTCCACAGTACCTACAAACACATTTTCAAGGCCGTTTTCTTCTAATATGTACTGCAATAATGCATAGCAAGCATTAGAATAATGGGTAGTTCCATGACCCATTAAAACAACACCCTCATTACTTTTCATAGCCGAAACTTGATTTTTCAAAGCACATACTGCTTCTTCATACTCTTTTTCCTCATAAAGTAACGGAGTACCAATAATTATTTTTTCAAATAAATTCTTATATTCATTGACAGTTTCCTTTACTGCATCATATTCTATACCAGGAATTATATGTAATGGCTGAACTACAACTTCATTAAATCCATCCGTTTTCATTCTATCTAAAGCTTCTTTAGTGCTATCTATATGAATATTTTCATTTTGTTTAATCTTTTTTCTTATAATTCCAGAAGTAAATGCTCTTCTAATTTCATATCCATCAAAACTATTTTTAATTTTATTTTCTATAGCTTCTATGGTTAATTTTCTTGTTTCTTCATAGCTAGTACCAAAACTCACCACAAGAATTCCCTTTTTACAACTGTTAGCTCCACTCATACTGTTACCCTCCTACTGCTTTATTTAAGGAAAATTTTAAAACTACAAAACTTTTTTTAATTACTTTTTAGTTAGTTTCTTAATTTTTTATTATAAATATTCTTAATATATATTACCATTTCCTCAATACTCGTAAATACCGTATCTAATTTCTTATTACTTCTCTTAATCACAATAGCCCAAATCTCAGCAGCCATGGCCGCTTTCAACTTTTCCTCTGTTCCACCTTCCACGCCGCTATCTTTCATAATTATAACCTTAGCATCGTATTCTCTTATGAAGCTTAAATTTAAATCATAACTTATAGGCCCTTTTATAGCTATTAAATCTTCTACCTTAACGCCTAAATTAAAACATTCCTCCATGACCTTTAAAGATGGCAAAACCCTATGAATTATTCTATTTTCTAATCCCAAATTTAATATTTTATCCATGTTCCTACTTCCGCTGGTATTTAATATATTCCCTTTAATATTTTTCACACATTCATATATATCTTCATAGTTGTCCACCTGCATTAATTTTTCGTAGCTATCATATTTTTCTACAACTGATGGACGCTCATACCTTATGTATGGTATTTTGCATACTTCACATGCTTTTACCACATTCTTAGTAACCTCTAAAGCATATGGATGCGACGCATCTATAAAAATATTGATATTATGAATTTTTATAACTTCAATAATCTGTTCTAAATTTAATGGTGATGAATTTAAAACTTTATATTTATAATTTTCCAAAAGCTCTCCACCATATTTAGTAGCAGTGGAAATAAATAAATCTTCTGTGAACTCATTTAGCATAGATACTATTTTTTTACCCTCTGATGTTCCAACTATAAGTCCTATCATTTATTTACACCTTCATTTCTGCTATTATAAATTAAACTCTTCTTTCTTTTCATATCCTCTAGGAGTTATAAAAATATTGTCTTTAATATAGCTTTGACTATTTCCTATTATAACAATAGAAAGCATATCAACTACACTATCATCAAAATCATCTAATGTAAAAATGTAAGTCTCTTGTCCATCTCTCAAGGCATTTTTTACTACAGCCACTGGAGTCTTTCCATCTCTATACTTTCTAACAATATTCAATACCTCTGACAAATTGTTTGGTCTAGATTTACTTTTAGGATTGTATAAGGATATTATGAAATCCCCCTGTGTTGCTAATTCCACTCTCTTCTTTATAAGATCATATGGAGTTAATAAGTCACTTAAGCTTATGTTACAATTATCATGCATAAGCGGTGCACCTACAATAGATGCCGCGGCTGATGAAGCAGTAACTCCTGGTATAATTTCAACAACTTCATCATTTTTCATCTGAAGTATAAGCCCTGCCATACCATATATGCCAGCATCACCAGTACTTATTATTGCAACTTTTTTCTCCCTGCTTAATTCTAAAGCCTTTTTACATCTAGGAATTTCTCCCTTCATGCCTGTGGAGAAAACCTCTTTTCCTTGTATCAATGGAGTTATTAAATCAATATATTTAGTATATCCTATTATAACCTCACTATCTTCTATAGCCTTCTTAGCTTTTATAGTCATATGTTCAATTCCACCTGGTCCCATTCCAATTACATAAAGCTTTCCCATGTCTTTCTCCTCTCTAATATGTTCAAATATCTTCAAAATATCTTCAAGACCTGTCCCTGAAAATCTTCAAGACCTGTCCCTGCATTTATACAAGACCTGTCCCTGAATATTTTCGAATATTTTCCATTTCTTAAGACCTGTCCCTTATTTATGCATTTCTATTTATCTTAAAGACCTGTCCCTATATTTCTAGAAACCATCAATACCTTTTACTGTAAAATCATCCACTTATTCCGTATCACCTGTATTATATTATCTATGATTTTTCCGTACTTCAAGCCTATTTTCCTATGGCACAAGTCATACCATCCCTACCTAACTTATTCATCAAAAACGCTTCCCCTCCAGCCAATTCTACACATGGCTCACAAACACAGGTTACTCCTATTGTTTTTTCAACAAAATCACTGCCCTTATATTTGTGTTGAACCTTTTTTATATCCTCAATTGAAAATATTTTTAATTCTGCCTTTAATCTTTCTGATAAATTTATTATAGCAGCTTCATTCCTTTTTACTTCAACTGTAGCCACTGAGCTTATGGCTCTTAAATCTATATTTAAATTTTCTAATTCATCATAAATCATATTTAGCATTTTTTCTGCATCATAATTTTTTCTGCATCCTACGCCTATTACAATATTTTTTCTTATAAGTTTTAATACTGGTATATCCATTAAATCCAAAAATTTATTTTTATTAGTCACTGCCACTACTGCTGATATATTGTTTTTTCTAAGAAATTCATAAATTCCAATTTTACTTAACTCAAAAAATAAGTTATCTCCATTATTGAATTTATTTATTATCTCATTATCTGAATATGACATTTCCTCTAAATTAAAATATCCACTGGGAGTTTGTATAAGTCCTTCCTCATCTAAAAATATAACTTTTTCACCCTGCACCAATTTTGCCGATACATCCTTTGCCTTTTTCAAGTCTTCAATGACCAAATTATATTTTTTTGCAATAGTATCTGGGGCTACAATGCCTAAGTTGTCCGTTGCAGTAGTTATTATAGGCTGAGCTTTAAGAATATCTGCAACTTTTATTGTTAAATCGTTAGCCCCTCCTATATGACCGCTTAAAAGGCTTATTACATATTTAGAGCTGCTAGCAATTACTATTACTGCTGGATCTTTATCTTTAGATTCTATATAAGGAGCAATTGATCTAACAGCTATTCCCGTGGAAGATATAAATATAATATTTTGAAATTCCCTCATTATCCTTCTAGCTATATTATTTATTCCTTCTTTTACAACCATTTCTCTAGTATAAACATAGCATTCCATGCTAGAAGATATAATTTTTGCAATACTATCTCCAGCCTTAGTAACACTCACTATAACATTTTCCATATTTAGGACTCCTTTTTTATACCTTTAAGGCACTTAGAATGCCTGTCCTTGAAAATTCATCTAAACATTTCTAAGACCTGTCCCTGAAAATCATCCGTGAAAATCATCCGGGGTTTTAACACCTGTCCCTGACATTACCAACACCTGTCCCTGGGTTTTCACTGGGTTTTCTGCGACAATTCTGCTATTTTCTAAACATATGTGAGAAGTTTTTATCATATAATTTACTCTTATCATACTCACAATCGATGAAATCTCCTACTAGTATTTGAGCGCATCTAGTAATATTAGCTTCTTTTACTTTCAAAGCTATATCATCTAATGTGCCAACAACAATTCTTTCATCTGGCCAGCTAGCTTTTTCTATTACTGCTATAGGTACATTTCTGCCATAACCTTTTTTTAATTTTTCCACTACTTTTTCTATCATGCTTACAGATAAAAATATAGCCATAGACGCTCCTATTTTAGCTAAATTCTCTAAATCTTCCTTCTCAGGCACTGGAGTTCTTCCCTCCACTCTAGTAAGAATAACCGTTTGTGAAACATTAGGAAGTGTAAATTCTTTTTTTATAGCTGATGCTGCTGCTGCAAAAGAACTAACCCCTGGAATAACTTTATATGTTATATTGAATTTATCAAGCTCATCCATTTGCTCTTTAATTGCTCCATATATTGAAGGCTCTCCAGTATGTAATCTTACAACTAATTTATTTTCACCTTCAGCCTTTTTAATAACCTCAATAACCTCATCTAAATTCATAGAAGCAGAATTATATATTTCAGTACCCTCTTTGCAAAATTCTAAATGCTTATTATTTACCAAAGATCCCGCGTATATTACCACATCTGCTTTGCTTAAAACATCTCTTCCCCTAACTGTTATTAAATCCACATCTCCTGGGCCTGCACCTATAAAATATACCATTTTAATTCCTCCATTCATTTACGAAAACTCGTTTCATTAACAATTACTATTTTTATGAATTACTATTTTTTATGTGCTATTATCAAGCTCATGTATTCCCTGCTCTTTAAAATATCTTCTCTATTTCTTATAATTTCTTGTCCTTCTCTTCCAGCCTTTTTAATATATACATATTCATAGCCATTGCTATCCAAGAAATCTAAGACTTCTTCCTCAATCTTATATACCTTCATTATTGCTAAATTCTTTTGACCCTTAACTGTATCCAATCTAGTAGCTGGAAGTACCAATAAAGGTTCATCGCCTATTACTAAGTGTTCATTTGCAACACTAGCACAAGCACAAAATGAAGTTATTCCTGGAATAGTTTCCACTTCAAAACCATCATATTTTAAATTTTGTAAAAGATAAATATATGTACTAAATATAAATGGATCTCCTATGGTTAAAAAAACAACATCTTGACCCATGCTCAATTTTTTTTCAACTTCTTTAGCATTTTCCCTAATTTTTATTTCCTGCTCTGGTCCTCCCATTGGAAAATGCATAACCAAAACTTCAGCATCTTTTTTTATAAATTCCTTAACAGTATCATAAGCTATGCTTTTTCCACCATTCTTAGCACTTGGTACCACAATAATATTCGAATTTTGTATTATTCTTACAGCTTTTAAAGTTAATAATTCCGTATCCCCTGGTCCTACACCTATGCCATATAATTTTGCCATATTAAAATCCTCACTTTCTAATAATAACTCAAATAATTAAGCTCTATAAAATCTGCTTTTTAACTATTTACAATGCCTAATTTGTCAATTTAATGTTAATTTAATATTACTACAGAACTTGTATATACATATTTTTTCCATATTTTAATTAATCCCCTATTACTTTTAAATTAGATTTTTTAAACACCTTATATTTTTCTGATTTTATTAATTGAGATATTTGCATAATTAATAAATTTAAAATATAGGCTCAATATACTGTATTCACCAATTGAGTATGTACAATATATTCTTAAGAATTTATTTTAAAAGGAATTATACAGCTTCCTCAATTTAATATTTTTCTGATCTTATTATTTTTTATTAGCTACCAATATAAAAATTGGGTTGTTAGCTATAAGCATACCACTCTTGCCTTTAAGCTTACTTACAGCCACCTGTGTACATTCTGTCTTATAACCAATTTTATTTAAAAACTCCATGGCTCTGTATAAATTGCTTATGGTTATAAAATTTAAAACCATAACTCCATTTTCTTTCAATTTATTGCCATATCCACTTATAATATCCTCAATATTGCCACCACTGCCTCCAATAAATATAGCATCAAACTCATCTTCTATATTATTCATCACATCTAAAGCCTCACCTTTAATGAGCTCTAAATTTGTGCAATTAAATTTATTCTTATTTTCCTGCATAATTTCTATAGCATCTTCATCTTTCTCAATAGCTATAACTTTTCCTTCACTGCAAATCTTGCTGCACTGGATGCTTATGCTTCCTGTTCCTGCCCCTACGTCTAAAACTTTATAATTCTTTTGTAAGTTCATTTTACAAATACTTAAAATTCTAACCTCCTCTTTTGTCATAGGAGGATTTCCTCTTATAAATTCTTCATCTTTTATAAAATGCATTTTTCAATCACCACCACACATAAGTCACTGTAGCTCTTCCTTGCCATTTCTGAAAGAGTTCCAGAGGAAATTTTTTCATCATCATAGGATAAATTTTCTCCAACATATACCTTAATTCCTACACCTGTCCCTATTGATTTTCTTGATTCTACTAGACCTGTCCCTGCTGTTTCTACTACTGACTCTATTAAATCAGCTGTTAATTCTGTGGATTTCATTACACCTGTCCCTGACAATTTACTGACTTTGTCCACTGTTTTTATGCTTTTATCCGTTAAATTTAACCCTGCCTTTAATAATTTCTTACAAAGCTCATCGGGAGTATTTTTCTTGTCAGTAAGCCAAATAGATATCTTATGACTTTTTACCATATCCACAAAATCTTCTTCTCTACCATGCATACTTCCAGTAAAAGCCTCATTCCATGGAAGAGCTATTTTACTCATCATATATTGAAAAGAGCTTATTCCTGTTATCACTTCTATCTGTCCCTTATAATTGTTTTTAATATAGTTAGTTATTCCATAATAGCATGGATCTCCTGAAGCAGCTATTGCTATATCTTCATGGCAATTGTTATTTATATATTCCACTATTTCCTTTAAGCTCTTTACCTCAACCTTTTCATTTTTTATAAAATATAAGCTTTCTATGGCTCTTTTAAATCCCAACACCTTATGGACTTTTTCCATCACATCTACAGCCTTAGGAATTATATAATTCTTATGACCTGGTCCTATTCCTACTATATAAACCATAAAGTCCTCCTTATAGAATAAAATGTTTATTTGTTGTTTCTCTAATTTTATCATTATTTTACTTTTGTTATTTTACTTTTATTTTTAACATTCATTTTTATTTTTCTACTTTATACAATAACTTTTATTCTATTATCATTTAGCTTTTATGATTATTTGGCTTTTCTTGTATCATATAATATTCCAATATCCATGGAATACATTATAACCTCTGGAGAAATTTCATCATGGGTATAAGTTTTAATCCTATTAACTATTTTATTACATATGTTTTCGAACAGCTCAGTAAAATCCCATGAATCTTCTCTAAAGACTTTAGAATTACTTGTTAAATCATTATACCTGTCCCTACTTTTATCCATAGCTGCCTTGCTATCAACCTCACTACACCTGTCCCTGGTTTTGTCCCTAATTTTATCACACCTGTCCCTGGTTTCCTTGGTCATTCCACTTCTTTTCCACAAAAGATTTACGACCCCTTCTGTGGTCTTTTGGCTATAAACTTCTCTTACAAGTTCTACTGGCGCTCCCATTAATGCAAGTTCTAACGCCAGCACCTCTAATCTTACATCGCTAACCCTGCTATGGGTGTTAAAACATCCAGCAGATACTTTTCCTAGTTTGCCTACATGACCAACTACTGTAATGTTTTTAACTCCCTGTTGAACACAGCTATCCAATGCAAAGCCAACATAGTTAGACATTATAACCATAGCCTTCTCATTAAGTTGAAGTTTTTTAGCCATATCTTCTCCCATATTTCCAAACAAAAGAATTAAATCCTTTTGACCACTTTTAACCTTTTGACTTATTTCCAAGGCAATAGATTCCTTAAGTGCTTCCTCAGACATAGGCGTAACAATTCCAGTAGTTCCAAGTATAGATATTCCTCCAACTATATTCAGTCTAGGATTAAATGTTTTCTTGGCTATTTCTTCTCCCCTAGGTACAAAAATAGTTATTTCTACTCCCTTTTCTGAAGGCAATACCTCGCTAACTTCCTTTTCTATCATCTTTCTTGGCACTGGATTAATGGCATATTCTCCTACAGGTACATATAAACCAGGGCTTTTAACTATCCCTACGCCTTTTCCACCTTTTAAAATATATCCGCTTTCTCTGGTCTCAGCCCTAGCCCATATCTCCAAACCATCAGTTATATCTGGGTCATCCCCCGCATCCTTAATAACACAACATTGAACAAAATTTGTTCCTCTTTCAATTTTCTTAATTTCTAAATAAAGTTCAATGCCCTTTGGAGTTTCTATTCTTACATTATCCAAAACTTCATTATTGAAAAGCATCATAGTTGCCGCTTTAGCTGCAGCAGTTGCACAAGAACCTGTAGTATATCCGCACCTTAATTTTTTACCTTCACTATTAACATATAAATTTAGCATAATTACACACCCTATTTCTTGGTTTCTTATTATTCTCTTTCTATAAGCATGTACATTAAAGCATTTACAATAGAAGCTGCCACTGTACTGCCTCCCTTTCTTCCTCTAACAGTAATCATAGGCATGTCTAGTTTTTCCGCTTCTTCCTTTGATTCTGCTGCCCCAACAAAACCTATAGGACAACCAACTATAAATTTAGCCTTAGATTTTCCCTCTAAAATCATTTCTTTTAATCTAAATAATGCTGTTGGTGCATTTCCAAATACAAAAAATTCCACCCCATCATCTACAGCCTTCTCAACCGCTGCCATAGACCTAGTAATGCCTCTTTCCTTAGCTATTTCACTTACGCTACTTTCACTTACATAACTAATAACTTTACAATTTAACTTTTCTAAAGCCTTCTTGTTAATGCCTGAAGCCGCCATCTTTGTATCTGTATAAATAGTAACACCTTTTTTCAAAAGTTTTAGTGCCTCATCTATAGCTCCTGGTCTTATGTAAACTAAATCCTTGTACTCAAAATCTGCGGTAGTATGTATTGCCCTTTTTATTATTTGTAGCTCTCTCTCATTAAAATTATGAGCTCCCATTTCTTCCCCTATTATTTCAAAACTTCTTTTTTCTATATCCATTGGAACTTTTACGTAATCCTTCATAATTACCCCTCCTATGTTTTAAAGGTAGTGTAAAGTTTTTTACACTACTTATTAATTTTTACCTTTATATATCAATGGTTACAGAGTTTTTTTAATAAAAAAACAATGACCCCCTTTTTTATGCTATAATTGAATCGCTAAAACCAAAAATAACATGAAAGGATGTCATTGCTATGGATTCAATTATAACTTATTTAATTTCCTATAATCAATATCTTTTAAAAATAATTTATCAATTACTTATGTTTATTTGTAAATACATTCCT
>NZ_CABDWS010000077.1 GCF_901447495.1 Haloimpatiens lingqiaonensis | reverse complement strand
AAGATTTCGTGGGGTAGGGGTAAGTGTATCTATTTTTGCGACCTATCGGTCTGCGGGCTTACCAGCCCTTTAAGTAAATGTAAAAAGATACAATTCCAGTAAAAATAAAATTTTTACTGGAATTTAGGTGCTAAATCTCTGTTAAAAATAAAATGCCAAACTAAAAACTTGCAAGCAAATTTGATTTTCGCACAACCTGCCAGGGTTATCCACTGTTTCATTTTGTGCTTCAGGCATTTGTTCTTCATTGCTTTTTTCTTGCTGAGAACTTGTGTCATCATACTCTTCATCATCTTGGTCGTGCTCTTCAGAAGAAGCATCAACATTATCATTTTGTTCATCACTTGCTTGGTTGTTTTCTTGTTGATTATTATTTTCTTGTTGATTGTTATTCTCTTGTTCTTGCTGATTATTATCCTGCTCTTGTTGCTCCTCTTGAGAATTTGTTGAATCTTGCTCCTGTTGTTGTGTTTTTTCTTGCTCCTCCTGTTTATCCCTCACCCTATGTGGTAAAACATATTTAGCTGCCTCTTTTATATCAGATATATTTAATGCAATTCTTGATTCTAGTGCTGCAATAGCCTTTGCAGTTTGAATAATAATTATTTCAGCCCTATTTCCAGCACAATTTCCTTCCTTTGCTATAGAAGCTGCCAGCTGCATAGCATTTTGGGTAACCACTATTTTATTTAGTGATTCCTTTGCTCTTTTAACACTCAGCATAAGATTATCACTTTCACTCTGCCACTTTTCTATGAATAATATGGGATTTTTTTCATATTCAATTCTTCGCCTAATAATCTCAGCTCTTTTTCTAATATCCTGTTCTCCCGTTACTTCCACGTATAATCCAAAACGATCTAAAAATTGAGGGCGAAGTCCTCCTTCTTCTGGATTCATACTTCCAACAAGTATAAATTGTGATGGATGACGAAAAGAAATGCCTTCTCTTTCGACAATATTCATTCCTGAAGCCGCTGACTCAAGTAAAGTTTTTACTATGTGATCACTTAAAAGATTCACTTCATCTACATAGAGCAGATTTCCATTAGCCTTTTGCAAAATACCTGATTCAAAACGCTTTTCACCAAATTTAACAGCATGTTCAAAATTTATATTTCCACTTAGTCTATCTTCAGTAACATTAAGTGGAAGTTCAACCAACTGAATATCTGGTGTAATATTACATACACCTCTAACAAGGGTGGATTTAGCAGTTCCTTTTTCTCCGCTAATTAAAACTCCACCAATATTAGGGTTTACTATATTCCAAATTAAAGCCTTTTTTATAGCCTCTTGACCTATTACAGCTACAAAGGGAAATACTGTGTTTTTAGTCTGCACATTAACTTCCTCCTTATTACCCTATCCTAACTCTTCAAGGTTTCCTTCCATTAATAAAAAATTCCCCTTAACTTTAAACGTTAAGAGGAATAAAAATTCTCACCAAAAAATATGACTTGAACTTAATCAGGACACCTCCCCTATCGCTCGTAGAGTTCTTCGTGCATTAAATAGGCAGGTCTTCTGGCTTAAGTATCAACATTCCTACAACCTTCCCAGTTTCCCAGTGGTATACTGTAGGAACTTCTCTATCACAGCGGCGGGACCGCGTGGGATTCAAACCCACTTCCCTTTTAATCAACATATGTTAATAATATGTTAAACCTATTCTGTATATATTGAATTTTCCAAACACATTATACTATAATATATAAGTTTTAAGCAAGCTCATTATATAAATTAAATTGAAAATATTACTTTCTTTTCGATTGGACTAATTTTAATAATTGCTGACTTTCAAATCTGTTTCCTTTTTTAAAACCATAACTTTCTCACCATTTATATCCCTTTCTCCATTAAATTTAAACCCTCTATGCTTATACATATTTATAGCTTGTACATTGCTCTCATAAACACTTAAAAATATTTCATTACAATTGTATTCATTAAGCAATCGCTCAATTAGAATATCTAAACTTTTTTTGCCGTAACCTTTTCCTTGATGCTCCTCTGCAATCATAAATCTATCCAGCCATACTCTGCCTTTACTTTCTTCTTCTCTAAAAAATCCATACATTGCAAATCCCACTAAATTATTCTCATGGTAAATACCCACAGGTCTCCATAAATCTAATTCCTTTGCTTCATCTAAACATTCCTCTGTAGTTTCAATAAAACCCTTTTGCTCCTTTGCCACATGCAATGCTAATGCATCCCTGTAATTCTCTTTTGTGACTTTCCTTATTATTATATCCATTTCCCCTCACCCCATATTTATTATATACTAATCAATTCCAATAATTTCAATTTGCAATACTATATCCCTATTAACTGCTCCAAATCACTAATACTTTTTTTTATTTCATTAATCTCGATTTCATATTTCTTAACCATTTTACTTGACAAGTGAATTCCTCTTTGACTTAACACTTGAGTTCTTTCATCTTCTACATCTTCAAGATACTCCTGTAGCTGCTGAAGTTTTTTCATCTGCTCATCCTTACTCATTTTACTTAAATCAACCATTTAAATCCCCCCTAATTATATATAATTTTATTTCGTTAAATAAATAAATTCAATAGTCCAAACTAAGCTATTCTAAAATTATAACCTCGTAACATTTACTACACAGGTCTTCACTGTAAAATTCATATTAACTCTTTTTATGCTTATTATATATCTTAGGCTAGATCAAAAGTTATCCTATGATATTTTTATAAGCATCAATAAATTTACATGGTAATTTATCACATATATTGCCTAAAGGCAAGTGCTATCCATCTCCCATCTATAGGGGATGGAAGAATTTCGAACAATTATGTTAAATATTTTTAGTTTATCCCCTTAAATAAGAGTCAAAACCTTTATACCTATCATATTATAAATATTTACAAAAGAAATGTAAGATATAGCCACTGTTTATTCCTTTGATAATAAAAATATAATGAGGAGGCCACTTTTATGCAACGTTGCGAAGTAATAAAAACTAAAGTAGTAATTGCCGATGAAATATTCTATTTCCAAGATACAAGACCAGTTAATCCTGGATTGGGCAATTTAGTAAATGCACCTGTTTCTGAATCTAAAGCTAAGATTTGCGTATTAGCATGTGACGTGGAATGTGATAATAACAATAAATTAATTGGAACTATTACCTTTGGAATATGTGAAGATTTTACAATTGAAACTGAAAATGGTCCAAAGCCTGTAGAATATTTCTTTAGAGTAAAAAAAGACTTCACTTTCCAAAAGGCTGATTGTACAGATCTTAATTTATTAAACTGTACAACTCCACCATTTGATATAGATTCACTAAAATGTCAAATTGTAAGAGTTAAAGCAGATAACAATATAACAATAACTCCACCAGATTTCTTTGAACAAACACTTGACATTGAAGTAAAAATCATTGTTGAAGTAGAAAAGGTAGTATGTGTTAGCCTATGCCAAGATGCAGGTAACATTGAAATCTCTACTAATACTACACCTGCTGAACTAGATATGCAATAGACACTATCCTTAAACTTTATTCATAAACAAACAATGAGAATACTAATAATTTTAGTATTCTCATTGTTTATCACTTAAATTCTCACAAATTTATATTTATTACATAGTCTATTTATAGTATATAAATAATCTCTCTACTTTTTATATTAAAGCAATCCCATTCCCCAATGTTTAAAATAAATGCTATAATATACTTGAATTAGGCTTACTTTGCAACGTTAACATCTCCATAATTTCAACCTTATCATAAAATTACTAGTAAGCTTATACGTAACTGGCACTATGCACACTTAAGAAGATGTTAGTGTACATGTATATAAGTCATCTCAATTTACTAAAATGATTGGAGTGAAACTATGTTTTTAATGATTGATAACTATGATTCTTTTGTTTATAACTTAGTAAGATATTTAGAAGAACTGCAGGAGGATGTAAAAGTATACCGAAATGACAAATTATCTATAGATGACATAAAAAAAATGAATCCAGAAGGCATTATAATATCTCCAGGCCCTAAATCTCCTGAAGATTCAGGAATTTGTGTAGAAGTAATAAAAGAATTTGCAGGGAAAATACCTATTTTAGGCATATGCTTAGGCCATCAAAGTATAGGCTATGCTTTTGGTGCCCGCATAATTAAAGGAAAAGAGCCTGTACATGGTAAGGTAACTGATATTCATCACGATGATAAAGGTGTCTTTCAAGGAATAAAAAATCCAGTAAAAGTTACCAGATACCATTCCCTTATAATAGAAAAAGAAAGCTTACCTCACTGCCTAGAAATAACGTCAGAAACTTCAGATGGGGTTATAATGGGCATAAGGCACAAAAACTTTTTAGTTGAAGGTGTGCAGTTTCATCCTGAAGCAGCACTTACAGAATGTGGTCATGAAATGTTAAAAAACTTTTTGCAAAATGCAAAAGAACATAAATAATTTGAGGAGGCACTTATGGATATTTTAATTGAAGAAATAAAAACAGTTTTGGATGCCTTTGATATATACTCCTTATTTAAAGCAGATAACACCGTTACTTTACTAGATAGCGGTATGGATGCTGAAAAATTAGGGAGATATTCTTTTATAGGATTAAATGCATTTTCTACCTTCAAATATAAAAACGGTACATGCACTATAAATAATGAAATTTTCCAATGTAAAAATCCTTTTAAGCATTTAAAACATCTTATAAATAAATATAAAATAGAAAATAATACGGACTTTCCTTATATAGCAGGTGCCATGGGTTATTTCTCCTATGATTTAAGAACTGTTATAGAGGATACTGAAGCACTAGCAGTAGAGGATGTAAAAATACCTGATTGCTACTTTTATTTTTATGATAATGCAATAATAGTAGATAATCTACAGAAAAAGGTCTTTGTTACAGCTTTAGGTATATTAAACTCGCCAAACCATAGTATTAAAAATATAAAGAATATAATATCTTCGGGTACTAAAGTTAAATATCCTAAATTAAAAGAAAATAATGTTAATTTTATATCCAATTTTAAAAAAAATGAATACATAGATACCGTGGAAACAGTTAGACAATATATTAGAAGTGGCGATATATATATAACTAATCTAACTCAAAGATTTTTTTGTGAAACAAATAAATCACCTTATGAAGTTTATAGAGATTTACGTCATATAAATCCTGCTCCCTTTGCAGCATTTATGAATATAGAGGACTTTAGTATAGTCTGTTCTTCTCCAGAAAGATTTTTGGAGATAAAAAATAATATTGTGGAGACCAGACCAATAAAGGGTACCAGACCCAGAGGCAAAAATAAAGAAGAAGATTTAAAGAATAAACAACAACTTATAGACAGTGAAAAAGACCATTCTGAACTTCTCATGATTGTAGACTTAGAAAGGAATGATTTAAGTAAAGTATGTAAACCTAACTCTGTAAAGGTTACGGAGCTATTCCAATTAGAGGAGTATAGTACCGTATTTCATTTAGTATCTACAGTAGTTGGTGAACTGAAAAATGAATACACTGCAATAGATTGCATTGAGGCTTGTTTCCCTGGTGGCTCTATAACCGGTGCCCCAAAAGTCAGATCTATGGAAATTATAGATGAACTAGAACCCACTAGAAGAAATATTTACACCGGTTCCATAGGTTACTTAGGATTTGATGGTAATGCAGATTTAAATATAGTAATTAGAACTATACTTATGAAAAATGGCAAAGCTTATTTAGGAGTAGGTGGAGGAATCACTTGGGAATCCCATAAAGAATCAGAGTATGATGAAACCTTGGATAAAGCAGTAGCACTTATGAGAGCTCTTTAGAAATCTATAATTATGAAAAGGTGTGTAGTAATTATGATACTTTTAAATGGTAAGTTAATAGAAGAGGATAAAGTCACTCTAGATAGCGGATTTTATTTTGGAAGAGGGCTTTTTGAAACTATATTAGTAAAAAATAATCCTCTATTTTTAGAGGAACATCTAAATAGACTAAATACTGGGCTTATAACCATAGGTATAAATAAATTTATAACTGCTGATGATGTAGCTAATGCAGTTTTAAACTTAAATTGCAAAAATAATGTATTAAAATTAGTAGTAACTGAAAAAAACACTCTTTTTACTTGTAGAGAAAACAAGTATACAGAAGAGATTTATAAAAAGGGGTTTAGGGTAACAATAAGTGATGTAAGACGAAATGAATCTTCAACACTTACTTATTTAAAATCTATAAACTATATTGAAAACATCCTAGAACATGAAAAATGCATAAAACAAGGTTTTGATGAAGTGCTATTTTTTAATTTCAAAGATAATCTAGCAGAAGGAAGCATATCCAATGTATTCTTTGTAAAAAATGGTAATATATATACTCCAAAAGTGCAATGTGGCTTATTAAATGGAACTGTTAGAAAATACATTGTTGACAATAATGATGTTAAAGAAGGCAACTTTACAGAAGAAGATTTATTAAATTCAGAAGGAATCTTTTTAACCAATAGCATTATGGGAGTTATGTGGGTATCAGAAATTTGCGGCAAACCCTTGGCAAAGAACCGCATTATTGAAAAAATAAAAGAAGAATATGAATTATATGTTTCCAATTTTTAAAACAATATTTTTAAATCCAAAATGTTTTACACGCTTAATATACGTCAACTACCACTACCTATATAAAACGGTGGCTTCATCATCGATATTTGTAACCTAATAAATTTACCACTCTCCCTCTTAAACCACCGATTTGTGTTATTATACACAAAAATGCCAATTTATATCTTCTTGCTATAAATCACTCCTCTTAGGCATTAAAAAAAGATTTTATGCTATAATAATTTATGAATTGTATTATGATTAACCCACAATAAGCATTACATTACCTGAATTATGAAATTTCTCTGGAATGACTTGCATAAGAAGTGAAGGAACTGTTTAAATTAAATTTATTCTTCCAAGCTCTTATGCAAGGCATAGAGGAGAAAATTCATAATTCCATCGCATTGTACCTTTTTGTGGGTTAATCGTATTATAAAAACTTAGTAAAGCAATTGGGGGATGATTGTAATGAATTTTAATACTTTTTTCAAAGTTGGGGAAACTGCCGTTGATGACTACATAGTGAAGCCAGAAAATACAGCAGACGTTATTGGAAATACCGGTATCTATGTATTATCCACTCCTAGTATGATTGGATTTATGGAAAATACATCTGCAAATGTAGTAATGGATAAAATGCCTGAAAATTATAGAGTTGTTGGAACCAAAATTAATGTTGAACATATAAATTCAACACCTGTTAATATGAAAGTTACCGTAAAATCAACATTGATATCAATTGAAGGTAAAAAACTTCGTTACAATGTAGAGGCATTTAATGAAAACTGTAAAATAGGCTTTGGAACATATGAGCAACACATAATTAATTTAGGGAAATTTTTAAATAAAAACTAAGAGATGTTGTTTTTTTAAGGAGTGATTTTAGTTGAAAACAGACAAAGTAACGGAGAAGATAATAGGAGAAAAGAAAATTTATATTGTGGAGAATCATCATGAAGTTATAATTCCATGGTCAGAATATGCTTCTAATGCTGAAATTGCCCCAGTATTATTAACCTTTGACCACCATATAGATACTCGTAGTGCATTTTACAGGCATTCACGTAAAGTGGCTGGACCAGAGTGGAAAACCGTAAGAGAGCAATTGATAGCAAATGTAGATATAAATAAGTGGAGTACAATTGCAGAAGCATTAGAAAAACTTTGTAATGATGAGCATATAGATTTGGCATTACAAACAGGTATCATATCAGACGCAATGATATTTAGCTTATTGGAGGCAGGTATTTGCAGGGATTATGCCAATAATAAAATATGCTATATAGATCCTTGCTACAGTAGCAATTGTAACAATAATTCATATATACATGAGTTGCAAATGGATGTATATGATAAGGTAATAGAGAGCGAGACCCTATTGTTTAAATTAAATGAAATAAATAAGTTTATACCTGATTTTTTTACATCCAATAGAATAAACAAGAAATTTATTTTAGATATTGATTTAGATTGTTTCCATACTAAAAAAGCTATCAACGCCATGGATATGTCTGTCTTTAACTATTTAGTAAATAATGCAGAAATAATTACCATAGCAACAGAAGGATCTTACGTTGAGTTGGAAAAAAAGGATAATGATATAAATGAATTTTATCTTTTAGAAAAGTTATTAATGCACATAGAAAATGCTATAGAAAGAAAGTAATATGATGATCTTACCCAAAACACAATAATAAGGAGAACCAAATCTGTAGGGATGAGGTTCTCCTTATTATATAATTTCTACCTGTAAACTACTGACCACCTAAGAGACGTGACCTTTTTTCTAAATTCTTCCTAACCACAAGTGAAATCTCTATAATTCAGCCGTAAAACCTGGTACCCTTGTGGTCGAGGAAGCAGGAAGCCCCATGCCCTTGTGGCTGGGTAAGTTCACATTATATTTTTATACATACACATAATCATTAGCTACCGGCTGTAAACCACGAGCTTTAATTGCCTGATACACTTCTTCTACAGAACGTGTATCTGCAATTTCAAATTGATCATCTCCTACGTCTTCTACATCTTCAACATGACTTCCAATTCCAGTACTAACTCCAGCTGAAATCTTAGTAGCTGCTATACCAATTACATTATCACGGAATCTTTCACATTCTCTCGTTGAAATAGTGATATTTGCAAATGGCATAAATAAGCGATAGGCTGTAATAACTTGCAAAAGTTGCGGTTCATGTACATCTTTAGGGTTAATTTTATCATTGTTAATAATAGGTCTTAATCTTGGACAAGAAAAAGCAATTTCTGCATGTGGGTATTTTCTTTGAAGAAGATATGCATGCAATCCTGTAGCAAAAGCATCTTTACGAAAATCATCCAGTCCAAGTAATGCACCAAAGCCAACGCCACGCATACCACCCTTTAATGCTCTTTCCTGAGTATTGGCCCTATATGGGAATATACGCTTATGTCCTGCCAAATGAAGAGTCTCATATTTATCTGAATTATAGGTTTCTTGGAATACAGTAATAAAATCTGCACCACACTTGTGAAGATATTCATATTCATCAGAATTCATTGGATATACTTCTAAACCTATCATCTTAAAGTATTTACGTGCAATCTTACAAGCCTCTCCAATATATTTTACATCTGACATCTTTCGGCTTTCACCAGTAAGAAGTAGCACTTCCTCTAAACCAGTTTTAGCAATGGCCTGCATTTCTTTTTCAATTTCTTCATAATTTAATTTTGCACGGCGTATTTTATTATGACAATTAAATCCGCAGTAGATACAGTAATTTTCACAGTAATTGGCAAGGTACAATGGTGTGAACATGTAAACTGAATTACCAAAATGTTTTCTCGTCTCCTGTTGTGCTAACTGAGCCATTTCTTCTAGAAACGGTTCTGCTACTGGTGATAGCAGTGCTGCAAAGTCTTCCACTGTACGAGAATCATGATTCAAAGCTCTTCTTACATCTGTTGCTGTATATTGATCATAGTTATAGGCTCCCATGCGGCTAATGACCTGTTCTATTACATCTGATTCCAAAACTTCCATTCCTGGAATATATTCCATATGATTTATACGTTGTTCAATCATCATCTCACCCCCTACTTTTCTAAAAATCCAGTCAATGGTGAAGATGCTGCTGCACCCTTGTCCAATACACGACCTAAGCCAGAAAGATACGCTTCACGTCCAGCTTCAATAGCCTTTCTAAAGGCTCCAGCCATAGCTGGAATATCACCAGCAGTTGCAATTCCGGTATTGGCCATAATAGCTGCTGCGCCCATTTCCATAGTTTCACAGGCTTGTGATGGACGACCGATTCCTGCATCAACAATAATTGGAAGATCTATTTCATCTACTAATATTTTGATAAATTCTTTTGCAGCTAGTCCCTTATTAGAACCAATTGGTGATGCCAAAGGCATAATACAAGCTGCTCCAGCATTAACTAAATCACGTGCCACATTTAAATCTGCGTGCATATATGGCATTACAACAAATCCTTCCTTGGCAAGAATTTCTGTAGCTTTTATTGTTTCATAGTTATCTGGCAATAGATATTTTGAGTCGTGAATAACTTCAACCTTTACAAAATCTCCACATCCCAATTCTCTTGCTAGTCTTGCAATCCTAACTGCTTCCTCTGCATTTCTCGCTCCAGATGTATTAGGAAGCAGAGTTACCCCCTCTGGAATATAGTCTAAAATATTCTCATTACCCTTAGTGTTAGCACGTCTTACTGCCAATGTAATAATTTGTGCCTGCGCATATTCTACTGCGGCTTTAATCAAATCTAAATTATATTTTCCTGATCCTAGGATAAACCTAGATGAGAACTCATGTCCTCCAATTGTTAATACATCCTTTTTCATTAATTTCTCCCCCTCATTGATATAAAAATTTTAACTATTTAAGCTCTAACAAGCATACTTTTTAAGGCTAATTTTTTTCATATATCACTTTACACTATCTTTTAAACTATGATTTTAATTTCTACTTATTTGTCGTACAAAAACAACATATATAATATTAATCTCTTATCTATAGACTCTTATCTATGATCTATAGACTAGCCTCCTCCTACAAAGCTAACTGCTTCAAGAGAATCACCATCTTTAATAGTTATATTGCTATATTCATCTTTTGGTATTATGTTCCCATTGAGTTCAATAGCAACTCTATCTATGAAATATCCTTCCTGAATAAGCAACTTATCTAGCTGTATACCATTTTCATTATTTACTTCTTTTCCATTTAACTTTATCATTTGCTCACCCCCATTTCTAATCCCTAAACAAAAAAGGCCACACGAAGAACTACACCCAAGGTGGTGTACCCCTTCGTGTGACCTTTCACACTCTAGTAATATTTTATCATTGGTTTACATTATTGTCAAATTTAAGTTTCTACCTAATTACTTTGACTGGACTTTCACTAGGAAGCATAGCCAGCCTAGCTGGACGCACAAAAATCACCATCCTAAAATGATTAGTGCTTTAATCTCTCAAATTTCCTATATATCAAAACTTATTTGTACTACATTATTTTTCTCTTCAAAAGCTCTCATATAATTAAAAACTTCTTTTATGTCACAAATAATATTATTCTTATCACAGGTTTCTTTAATGATTTTCATCAATTTTTCATGATTTTTACTTATCACTTCATAGCTATTTCCATATTGTCTTATGTATTTTTCTTTTAAACCTTTAAAATGCTTATCTAAATTCTTATAATAATATTCCCTATTTCCACTTCTTAATGTTAATCCAATACCAAATACTATAATTCCTTTAACTTTAGCTTCTATACAATAATCTAATATTCCTCTTATATTTTCCTCCGTATCATTTATATAAGGTAAAATAGGAGTTAGCCAAACTACTGTAGGAATTTTGTTATCCCTCATTATCTTTAAAACTTCAAATCGTTCTTTTGTTGTAGAAACATTTGGCTCAATAATCTTGCATAATTCTTCGTCATAAGTTGTTAATGTCATCTGCACAACACACTTTGCTTTATTATTTATACTTTTTAGCAAGTCTAAATCTCTTAATATTCTATTTGATTTAGTTTGTATTGCTAATCCAAATCCATACTTATCAATTATTTCTAAACATTTTCTTGTATTTTGAAGCTTTTCTTCTAGATGAATGTATGGATCACTCATTGCACCTGTTCCAATCATACACTTTTTTCTTTTTCTCCTAAGTTTATCCTCTAATAGCTGTACTGCATTAACCTTAACCTCTATGTCTTCAAAAATATGATCCATTCCATAACAAAGACTTCTGGAGTCACAATATATACATCCATGAGTACATCCTCTGTAAATATTCATTCCATTATTACTAGATAATATACCTTTTGCTATCACATCATGCATATAATCACAGCTCCCTTCTAATACATTGTATCTTTTAATAATTACTTCAATGAAATATAAATATCAACCTTAGCATTAGTAAACTACATCCCTTTTACTTCGTTGAAGTGGGGGCTTCGTGATCAATACTGCTGTAGCAAGTTTACCCACGCTCAAAAGGTCGAACCAACCTCAGTATAATACCAAAATTACATAGATAATTTCAGTAAGTTTTTACTAGCACTTATATCCCTATCATGGTGCGTTCCACAATTAGAAGAATTCCATTCTTCCATACCACTATCTATTCCGCATCAAAATCAATAAAGTACTTTCTCTCTGGTGTATGTATCGTAAGTGTCGCCAAATTAATATTGTCATCTAAAATATCCACTCTGTATTCGAACATGATGTCGTCATTTTGTTTCTTCAAGAATAAGTAACTTCCTTCTTCTTGTTCCTCGGCCTCATCACTTATTTCATCGTAGACTTTTTCACCACTAACTTCTCCAGAATATCCTGATTTTCTTATCTTCTCTTCTATTGCTTTAAAAAACTGTTCCATATTTTTTCTCTCTTTCTTTTTTATATAAGTATATCATGTTTCTAAGTGAAAGTAGTCCTAAACATTATTAATTAATGATAAAATCCAAAAACCTCATTTACTTGTGGTACGGTTCTCCGTAACTACTTCAAATGAGATTTTTCCATTTTATTCTTGTGTATATATTCTACATAATTATGGTATAATTCTAAAGTACAAATTAAGAATTCCGTAGTGGATGGCTACGGGGGTTTTGAGCGTTTTATCCCCCTTGGACTATTGATGAATACATCATTATAGTTAGGGGGTGGTATTGGATATGCTAGAATTAACTATAAAAAGCTTTGTTACTATTTATATTATTAAATTAGTTTTAAAACATAATCTTTTTATTTCTAAGTTAATTATCAAGATTAAATTTCTTGGTATTCATATAGAACTTAATGGCAATCGAGTAGGAGCTGAATAATTATTTTATTCAGCGACCTCTCACACCACCGTGCGTACCGTTCGGTACACGGCGGTTCAATAAGAATTACCAACTGATAAATATCTTTCGGTTAATGTTATAAATC
>NZ_CABDWS010000076.1 GCF_901447495.1 Haloimpatiens lingqiaonensis | reverse complement strand
GCCAGCGTTCGTCCTGAGCCAGGATCAAACTCTCAATTTAAAATAAGTAGATATTCCAAATCTTCGATTTGGCATAGTCACTTAGTTAAACACGTTAGTGTTTAACCTCATTTTAAGAGCTTGCTCTCAAACTCAAATTCACTGACTTTATGATTTATCATCATCATCTCTGTTTAATTTTCAAAGACCAGTTTGTTTGCCGCTTCAAGCGACTTTTATATATTATCATTTGTAAATTATTTTGTCAACATCTTTGTTGACCTTTAATTTACTGCCGCCATCAGATTTTTTCTTATCTGTTTCCTGCGACGTTTATTATCTTAACATTTCATAAACAGTAACGTTTTAATAAAAATATCCATTATAATTAATTATATTCTTTTTATTATATTTTCCTCTTATTTTCTCTGTTTTTTATCTAATGATATACTAGGAAATGTTGTATAAACCTTCAGTAATTATGCACATTTTATCCTCACATTTTACACACTTTATCAACAGAGTTATCAACATTTCCCCATTAACCTAAAAATATAGCTAAATATTCTTAACCATTATTTAATCTTATTTATTTAATTTTTTCCTATTTCTTTTTCCTTTTCTCCATATATTTCTTTCCTTCTATATTTAGGCGCAAATACTATATGATATTTACATCTCCACTTAGTATGTGCTAAACTATTATTGCCCATTTTGGGCAATACCTCCTTTGATTTTAGATTGGCTGACGAAACCATTTCTATTTTATCAAAGTGAGGTATTTTTTTCAACGCTTAAGTTTTTCTAAACACACCTGCATAGCAGGTAGTTTTATTTATAGACAAAAAAATCACTAGAACATCCCAGTGATTTTAAAACTCTATTTATTATTCACACAATTAATCTTTAACTAAAGCCTAATCAAACTTTATAGCTTCAGCCAAAACCTTACCTATACTATCATTTATAACAAGCTTAGCTTTTTTATCATATGGAGTAGGCTTCTTATTTATCAATATCAATTTAGTACCCTTAAAGTATTGAATAAGTCCCGCTGCTGGGTACACTACCAATGAAGTTCCACCTATTATAAGCACATCGGCTTTTGCAATATATTCCACAGACTTTTGTATAACATCCATGTTCAGCCCTTCTTCATAAAGCACTACATCTGGCTTTACCACACCTCCACATTTGTCACAAATAGGAACTGCTTCTCCACTTTTTAATATGTAGTCTAAATCGTAAAAAGCTCCACAATCCATGCAATAATTTCTGTGAATAGAACCATGAAGCTCTAACACATTTTTTGAGCCTGCCATCTGGTGTAGCCCGTCAATATTTTGTGTTATTACAGCTTTTAATTTTCCCATTTCTTCTAGTTTAACTAAAGATTCATGAGCTAAATTAGGTTTTGCATCTTTAAATATCATATTCTCTTTATAAAAATTATAAAATTCCTCCTTATGGCTATCAAAAAAACTTCTGCTAAGCATAACTTCAGGAGGGTATTTAAAATTATTTTTAGCCTTAAACAATCCCTTATTAGATCTGAAATCAGGAATATTACTTTCTGTAGACACCCCTGCTCCTCCGAAGAAAACCAAATTGGAACTTTCTCTTAGGATTTCTTTTAATTTTTGAACACTTTCCAATTATCGCACCTCCTAAAATCTATTCTATATAATTATGTTTACTTTAATTATTTAGTTTTTTATCAATTATAAGCATATCTACTATTCTATATGCTTATGTTCTTAGTAAACCTATAAAAAATAAGTTATTCAACTTTCGCATTTATAAAATAAAAATATAAAATTTGCAGGTAAGTAATACTTAGTTAGGTACTAGGTGCTAGGATGATAAAACTCCTGATGGAGTTTTAAGAAAATATAAATTTAAGAAATTACATAGAAATTTCAACATTAATTAATATTTCTATATTTTCGCTGGCTGCCACCAATAAAAAATTTTTTAATGCCCTAAAAAGAAAATCTATAACTACTTCATTTATTTAAATAATTATAACTTATTTTACTAATACATTTATTTAATTAAAGATTTTCCGTAACATAGTGGAGAAAAATCATCCTTTCCTAGCACCTAGCACCCAGTACCTAGTACCTAATCTTTTCACTCTTACTTTTTACCTATTACTTCTTACCTTGTATAGTGTAGAACTTAAAATTTATATGCGAAAGTTGAGTAGGTTATTAACTACCCATTCCTGAATATAATTATATCATTACCTAATACTTATTATTATATTTTATCAAAAAAAGCATAAACAGAGCTCTTAGCTTCAAATGGAGTTTTTACTCCAACTGAAGCTAAGAGCTCTGTTTATTTCATATGCGATTATTCTACATAGTACTTATCTTTTATCTAAGCTTCATTTCTTTTCCCACTACTTCTTCCCAAGCGCTAAATATTGGTCTTATTATGTTAGGACCTATTTTAGATATTATAACCATCTGTGAAGTTCCTTCATCTTTATGCCAAGGCTTATAATCGATTTTTCTATTAACAACGTCCACTTGATTCCATCCATCCTCTAATTTGAAGAATCCTTTTATTCTAAATGCATCAGAGGATATTTTATCTATAAATGCCGTTAACTGCTCTTTAGTAATTTCGCCTTCATAGGTTAAGTTTAAAGTTTTTGGCTTATTTTCTGGAGTATTAGTACTCTCTTCTATTTCAACCCAGCCATCTTTTGTAAGATCCTTTTCTAAAAAGTCTAAACTTACTTTTCCAAAAGAGGCCTTTTCTATATGTACCTTATTGTTTATTTCACGTATTTTAGCTACCACTTCGTTTAAAGTATCCTCACTTACTAAATCTATTTTATTTAGTATAACCATATGACAATGTTTTAACTGTCTTTCTACAGTTTCTAAATCCTCAATTTGCTCTAAAAAATTAGGTGCATCCACAAGACATATAGCTCCTCTATAGTCATATACATCACCTTTTACAGATTCAACGCCCTCTAAAATATCCCCTATATTGGAAGGATCTGCAAGACCTGAACTTTCAACAAATAAATACTCCATTTCTCTATCAGCCATTTCTATCATAGCTGAAGCAAAGGATAATTTAAGACAAGAACAGAATATAGAGCCCCTATTTATTTCTACCAACTCCATACCTTCCTTTTTAATAATTGTTCCGTCTATACCTATTTTCCCAAACTCATTCATAATTACTCCAACTTTTTTATCCCCAATATTCTCTAATATATTAGTTAAAAAAGTAGTTTTACCTGAGCCTAAAAATCCTGTTAAAAGATAAAGTTTTATTTTTCTATCCATGATTTTTTCCCCCTATTTTAAATAGTTTTTAACCTCTTCTACAGAAAGAACTTTACCTACTGATTTTACCTTATTATCAATTACTAATGCTGGTGTACTCATAACACCATACATCATTATGCTTTTCAAATCCTCTACCTTTTCCACAGTAGCGTCTATTCCTAATTCCTCTATAGCCTTTTTTATATTTTTTTGCAGTTTATCACATTTGTCACAGCCAGTACCTAAAATTTTAATAATCATAAAAACACCTCTTTCATAGAATAATATATTTAAGTTATTAATATACAATCATTGCTTTGGTTTAAAATATAGAATATAAAATGAATTTAGAAACTCCCATGAAATTTCTTAAATTATTTTATTCCCTTTTACAAAGATCCTTATAATCTACATTTCTATTTTTAAAAGTTTCTAAATCCTTCTTAAGAATGTCATAATCATTTATATGTTCTCCTATTTTATTGACCATATCCTGCATAGTTTCATCTTCCATATTTAAATAGTAAAAAATCCATTGGCTTTGTCTGTCATCCTTAACTATACCTATATCCCTAAGCTTCGCAAGATGTCTTGAAACCTTAGGCTGGGATAACTTTAATATATAGCAAAGCTCACATACACATAGAGGTTTTTGCCACAGAAGCATTATTATTCTTAACCTTGTTTCATCTGAAAGCATTTTAAAAAAATCTATTAAATTATTCAATTATCATCACCTTTTCTTTATATATTCACATATATGGATATACGTATATGATATACCTAATCACACTATATGTCAACGTTTACCCACCTAATGTGGGGCTTGAAATTTGTGGAGGAAGTATGCATTGACAATGGACAATGGACAATTGAGAATTAAGTAAGAAGTAAGAGATTAGATACTAGGTGCTAGGTGCTAGGAAAGGAGAATTCTCCTTAACTCTTACTTATTACTTATTACTTATTACTTATTACTTATTACTTCTTACCTATTACTTCTTACCTATTACTTATCTACAAATTACTTACCTACAAATTAAAATTTCTCTATCTTGTTACTATTTTAACCTGCTACATATTTTTTATAGCTAATATACATATAATATAAGTAACTTTGGTTATTTAATAAATGTTGTGCAATTTATAATAAAAACTTTTATAAGTGTACTTTTATTTTATAACTGCGAAAGTTGAATAACTAAATATTATAGCCTATTCTAAATAATCTAATGGGCATTTTAAATTTGGACTTTCTTTTATTTTACCTTTAGAACAAAGTAGTTCCAAATAATATAATGCATCATTTTGAATATAACCATAACTTTATACTAATATTTTAAAATAAACTATTACGAAAATTAAACTAACTACATTTCATATAAACAGAGCTCTTAGCTTCAGATGGAGTTTTTACTCCAACTGAAGGTTAGAGATCGTTATCCAGGGATGTAGCTGCCGTTATCTCCCACTTTGTTAGAAGTGGGAGTATTACGGCAGGTAGTCATCGGATAAACAGAGCTCTTAGCTTCAAATGGAGTTTTTACTCCAGCTGAAGGTTAGAGATCGTTATCCAGGGACGTAGCTGCCGTTATCTCCCACTTTGTTAGAAGTGGGAGTGTTACGGCAGGTAGTCATCGGATAAAATAAATTTATATCAATGTTTTAAGAAAGGATGTTTTATATGTATGGTGCCTCATTAAATGGATTAATTCAACCAATGGAAACTTTTAATAAGGATTATATAAGTAAAACTGCTGAGAAATATGGATTTTATAGAAATTATATATTAGAAAGACACCTGTGGTCCTATGAATTGCTAGGTGAAATTCAAAGCCTTACAAAAGATAGGTGCATACTAAAGGGCGGCGCCTGTACTCAGGCATATCTTCCCCTTTCTGTTCAAAGATGCACTGCAGATATAGATTTTATTTGTAATTTATCCAATAATGAAATTATAGAAATATGGAAAGCCATATGCAAAAACTTAACTTATAGTAGGATAAAATCCTCCTTTAAAGAGTATATACCTGCAAGAGGCAAAAATCTTCCCATGGTAACTTATATGTTGGATTTGCCCTTTTATTATAACCCTAAAAAAAGGAAAAGTAATTTTCTTTTAAAGTTTGATTTTTTATTTATGGATATGAATGAAATACCGGTAACTTCTTTAGAAAATACCGAGACCTTTGGCATGAAACTAAACTTCTCTCCCTTATGTATTTCTCCAGCAACATTAATAAGCGATAAACTCTTAACTTTTGCCATAAACTCCATAGGTCTTCAACTGACTAAACTGGACAGTTTCTACAAAAATATATATGATTTATACTACTTGTTAAATACTTTTAATGATGAGAATATTTTTAGTTCAGTATCCTCTCAACTTAAAATAAATCTTTATTCAGAATTAGCCATAAAAAAACTTCCAATTATACCTTTAAATAAAATTCTAAAGGATATTTTAAAAACCCTATGGTATTTTTCTATAGTAGACTTAAGTTATCAAGGCTCTAGAACACCAGAAAATCTGCGAAACTTCGAAAAGCTATATCTTCAGCGAAATATAGATACTACTTTAGATTCTAATATGTGGAGTATTATGAGCATGCACTTGTATTTATGGACTGCGTCTTTGGAGAATTATATGCTTAATGGAAACTTAGATAAATTCCAAATTCTAAAATCCATAGAAGGTGAATACAGGTACTTTTTATCCCTTAATTCCAATAACAAAGAAAAATATATACGCAATCTAAAAAAACTACTGAATTCTAAAAATAAAAAAGCTAATTTATCTAAAATAAATCATCCTTTGAGATTAATATATACCAATTATTTAATGTAGCTACTGCCCACTATCTGCATAAATTAATGCTTTAACTTTTGTATTTATAAAATAAAACTGTAAAATTGAAAATTAATATAAACCTTGAAATGTATATGAGAAAGTTGAATTAATAATAATTAGCATTTCCCACTATACACAACATGGACAAAATAATACCAATAAATTAATCTGTGGTAAACTTTGTATAAAATAATCCTATTATCTCCTTTGTATAATAAATTCGTCAAATTAATTGTATAAAATCCCATCATTTGGGAACAATAAAGATGAATAGAAAAGGAGATGATATTTAAAAATGAAAAAATTTAATTTAAGATGGATAAAACTTTATTGGAGTAAGTTAGCTATAACCTTATGTACATTATTTATAGTAGCTGCAGTATCCTATACTGTTTACAACTATCTTACACCTATAAATAATGAGGAATTATCTACAGATTTATCCAATAATCAAACTAAAAATATTTCCAATACTGAAAAAATTGTAGAACCATTTAAAGTTTCAGAGAAAGATATAGAAAAAGACGTGGTTTTAAATTCAGAAGATACCTCTTCAAAATCTTTCCCTGAAACAAATGAAATTTCAAAGGAAGAAACTAATGAGAAAATCATAAGTTACCAAATAAAACCCGGTGATACCTTGTTTAGCATTTCTAGAAAGTACATGCCATATACAGATACAGAGAAAGCTGTATATACTTTAAGAGAACTAAATAAAATAGATGAAAATTGTCTTTTAATAACCGGTAAAACCATTAACATTCCAACTTATGATTCTCCTGAAGCCAAAAATCCAAACTTAACAAATAACATAGACACTTTAACTTATACAGTAAAACCTGGAGACACTTTATTTAAAATTGCACGAGAATATATGAGTTGGTGTGATTCAAGAGATGGTGTTATGGAAATTATAAAATTAAATAATCTCAAAGATGCCAGTGTAATTAAGACAGGCCAAGAAATAGCAATACCTTGTAACACAAAAAATACCACTAAAAATTAAATTCGGCTATTTAATAAATGTTGTGCAACATTAAATAGTAAATGTCTGTAATTGGCTTAATTTAGCTATTTGTATCTAATTGTCACTATTCATGGAAACAACATTAAGTGAAGCAAAATAGCAATTACCATATATTACTACACAACATATATAAAGCAGCCTTAAATTCACTCAGTTAGAGTTTCTTTAATTTATAAAATGGCATATAGCAAAAACCATGCATAAAGTGGAAAATAACTTCCTCTATATGCATGGTCTTTATTTTTTAATATTATAAATACACATTTTCTGCAGCTCTTTATTTCTGTTTATTTAATTCATTTACACCTATTCACCCTCTCCAAGGCAAAAGAGCCATTTTAAATTCATAATTTCCTATATTCTTCTGCTACTATATTCACATTATATGCATCCAAATAAACACTCTGTAATTACCTACTTACACACTATATACACCAAATAAACAGAGCTCTTAGCTTCAGATGGAGTTTTTACTCCAATTGAAGGTTAGAGATCGTTATCCAGGGACGTAGCTGTCGTTATCTCCCACTTTGTTAGAAGTGGGAGTGTTACGGCAGGTAGTCATCGGATAAACTCTCTGTAATCGCCTACCTACACACTATATACACCAAATAAACTCTCTGTAATTGCCTATCTATCTCAATTCCACATGACTAAATAGATTTTCACTTAAATAAAGTATAAGCATAACAAATATAAATCCTAAACCGCCTATGCTTATAAGTGTAATGTATGTATTTTTAGTTGCAAAATAAATGAAAACTCCAATTATAATAGGCACCAAAAATACAATATACTGAACTATTGCTTCTATTATTCCGCCACCGCCTTTATCATCTACAGGTATAAAAAAGTGGACAACTATCTTAGATAAACCTTTAGCTAAATTAATCAAAAGTAATGCCAAAATATATAAAACCGCTGTTAAAATATTTATTCTAGCCATAACTGCTAAAGGAATAATTACACTTATCAAAGTTATAACAGATCTTCTATAATCGTGAAAAATTATATACATTATTTTTTTCTTTACACTTCCAGGCATTAAATATATATACGTCTTTGTTAATTCATATTTTATGCTAGAAACAGGATTAACACCAATAGAAACAGACATACCCATTAAAGCTATTATCAATTGAAGTTCTGATCTTTTAGGAAAGTTTCTAAGAATATACCCTAATCCACCAAATATAATAACTAAAGTTAAATATACCATGGTCCTTTTTATAAAAGAACTTTTTCTCTTAAACAACAAGGAATTTTTATATAAAAAAGCTCCTTCTCCTGTAACTCTATGAAGAAAGGTCTCCTTTACAGGCTTAATCTTTTTTTCATCTACATTTACAGATTCCTCTAAAACCATCTTATCTAAATTTAAATCCTCAATATTAATATTATTTAATTCTACATTCTCACTTACAGATTCATAATAATCTACTGCGAAAACAACAGACCCTACAAATAATATAACCGTAATAGCCAATACTATGCTAAATTCCATTATAGGAAATCCATAAGTGGTTAATGGATAAATTATTATGTCTTTCATCCATGACAATATAGGCACACCTGAACTTATAATACTTACAGTTTGTAAAAAGGACTTATTTCCATAAAACCAGAATGCAGCAAATACATATAAAAATATGCCAGCCACAAATAGCTTTGATATTATTTTTACTATTTTCTCCGCATTATACCTGACCTTAATTGAATAAAGCATAAAATTTAAACTTTTGAAAAATAAATGTATTACGCCAACGCCCAATGAACTAATAGCTAGCTTTAATAAGCTCACTTTTATAGATTTTAAAAATACCATCCATATAATCACTGCAATAAAAAAGTAGCTTACTATAAAACCTAAAGCACCAAATAATATGGAAAAAATCCACAAAGATTTTTCCCCTATAGGTGATGGAAATAAATAATGTACATCCTGTATACTAAAATTTAACGGTTTATAGTCTCGAGATGCTTTAAATAAAATATACAAAACTATTAAAAGCAATATAACTATAATACCTATCCCTATAATGTCTTTACTTATACCTTCAATATGACTAAGAGGTTTTCTTTTGCTTTTACCTCCTAAGAAACTTATAAAAATAAATATAAAAGGAAACATAAAAGCACCTAATTCCCTAATAGCCGTTATAGGATTAGCTAAGGCATTTTTAATTCTATTTTTAAATTGTGCAAACTTCATAAACAGTAGGGTCTTAAAGTCACGAATCATTATAAAGCCTCCCCTTTATAATATTTAGTTTTTTAAAAAAATTTGCGAAAACCTCCGTTGTTTATCTCAGAGGATGAAAGCAAAATATTTTCAAATGGTTTGATACCTAAATCAATAATGTAATTTTTCACACTATACTTTTACTAAATTCGTTACACACTAACCAAAAAATTATTCACTAAACAGTAATCAAAAGATTATTCACTAAACCGAAATCTTTAAAAATATATCTTCTAATGACATATTCTCTTCCCCTCCAATTTTATCCTTTAGCTGTTGTTTGCTTCCGTTAGCTATAATTTTTCCTTTCTTCATTATGATAATTTTATCATTTAGCTCCTCTACAGAAGAAAGTATGTGTGTGCTTATAAGTATGGTTTTTCCCTGCTTCCTTAGCATATTTAAAATATCCTTAAAATCTTTAATTCCCTTAGGATCTAGACCTACAAATGGCTCGTCTATTAAAAATATATCTGGATTATGCAAAAGTCCCATGCAAATAGATACCTTTTGCTTCATGCCTTTGGATAAATTTTTGCTTATTTGATCCTTTTTATCCCAAATGCCAAATATATTAAGCATCTCCTGTGCTTTTTCTTCCCAACTATCTAATTTATAAGCTAATGCTATAAATTTTAAATGTTCCCATACTGTAAGATATGGATATATATCTGGTGTTTCAGGCATATATGCTAATTTTTCTCTTATAGATTTTTCCTTAATACTCTTGCCACATATGAAAACCTCCCCTTCATCTTTTCTTAATAAAGACAATATGCACTTTATAGTTGTAGTTTTTCCTGCTCCATTTGGTCCTGCAAGAACTGTAATCTCACCTGCATTTAAGCTAAAGGAAATTTCACTCACTGCCCTTTCTTTCCCATAATTTTTTGTTAAGTTTTTTACTTCCATTGAAACCATGTTCCTTCACTTCCCCCTTAGTATATTTTTTATCTCAAGTTATATTTCGCTGTCTAAATTTTTTCCTTCCACATTAGGTAATCCCATTTACTTATTTTTTATTTATTTTTTATTTATTTTTATATTCAGCGATATATTCTAATACATACTCCCTGTCGCAATTGACCTATTTTTCATCTCAAATAATATACACAAATATGCAGCTCAATTCGTCCAACCCATACCTAGTTACATTTTTATTTTATAACCTCCAAAGTTGAATTAATTTCATTAATATTTAATTATATCAATTAATATTTAATTAATGTTTACATTTGATTTACAGTAATTATTTTTCAAACAAAAATCTCCCGCTTAAGCATAGGCAAGTGGAAAGATATTTCACATATTAGTATAACACTACTTGCATAGTAAATATCTAACTGAACTTTCGCACATAAGGCTCAAGCTCTACATTAGATTAATAAGGGTTTTTAATTTAAAATGTAAAATAAGACTTTTTACCTCTTACTTGGTCTAACTTACAAATTTCAAATTATAGTTAATTTCTAAAAGAGCTTTATTCTTCATTTTAAATTTTATATTTTTATAACTGTGAAAACTGAATATATAATACTTATTCACATTTCATATTATCACAATGATAGATATCCACATATTATATAGTATATCAATTTCATTTGGGGATAATTATGAACTGGTGGTACTATAATAATTTATATTTTACAATGCTATATAGGCTTCAATACAGTATATTAATAAATACTAAGAATCGTAAACTCACTCTGTATAAATACAAAAAAATTTACAAAATATATCCTGTAGCCATTGGTAAACCATCTACTCCTACACCAAAAGGTAATTTTACAATAATCAATAAAGCCTTTAATCCTGGAGGTCCTTTTGGTGCTAGATGGCTTGGACTTTCCATACCTAAATACGGAATTCATGGAACTAATAATCCCTCATCTATTGGGAAAGCAGTTTCTAACGGCTGTATACGCCTTTATAACTTTAATATTATAGAATTATACAATTTAGTTCCTATAGGAACTCCAGTAAAAATTGTATAAATAAAAATAGCGGATAATAAGCATACTACAAACTGCTTACATTCCGCTATTAATTATGTTTTATTTAATTTCTAATAAGCTATCGTTAGGTTACTGTAAAATACTATAAATATTTTTCATAACAATATTTTAAATTTACTATTTATCTTTTCTATAAGCTAAAAAATACGCTCCACCTATCAATATAGCTCCGCCAACAATATTCCCAAGAGTTACAGGTATTAAATTATTTATAAATGCTTTTCCCCCAATAAGAGCTAACTTCTCCGCCCCAAGACCAGAAGCTTGTACATAAAGTACATTAGTTTTTGCAAGCATAGCTATAGTTAAATAATACATATTAGCTACGCAGTGTTCAAATCCACAAACCACAAAAGCCATTATAGGAAACCATGCTACTACTATTTTTCCTACAATATCTTTTGCAGCATAAGACGCCCAAACTGCAAGACATACTATAATATTACACATTATTCCACTAGTAAAAGCTGTACTAAAACTTAATCCTGATTTGTTAGACGCCACTTTAAGCAATGTGGCCCCTACTTGTCCACCACTAATATCTAGCATACCCGAACGAAAAATTAAAAATGAAATAATTGTAGCACCTATGAAATTAGATATATATATTATTATCCAATTTCTCAACATAGCTTTAAATTTTATTCTTCCTTCTAATACAGGTATGCTCATAAGATTGTTTCCAGTAAATAACTCTGCTCCACAAATTAGTACCAATATAATTCCTACAGGGAATACTATTCCACTCACAAGCTTTGATAACCCTACATTATTAACACTATGAGATGCCACCGCTGCTGCAGATCCACCAGCAGCTATAAAAGCACCTGCTAAAATACCTAAAATTATTCCATTTTTTAGTTTTATCTTTGCTTTTTCTTCTCCACTTTTTATCACTGCTTCTCTTATTTCTAATGGCTTTAATATACTATTTTCCATAATAATACTCCTCTTTTCTTATTTCGACATATATTAAACCATAATTTCAATATCTACGCAATACTATTACTGACTATTTTATTTTCAGCCTGATATTTTTCATTGCCACACATACCAGTAATGAACAATTGTGCATTTTATATTAATTTTTATTTATTATTTCTCTTCTATATTTTATAACTAATATAAATTAATGAGCTTGTGGTAATTACGTGAAAATTAAAAAACGTATCTCTAACTGAGATACGTTTTTTGGTGATCTACCGGGGAATCGAACCCCGGACACCATGATTAAAAGTCATGTGCTCTACCGACTGAGCTAGTAGATCAAGTTTTGACCTGGCGACGACCTACTCTCCCACAGGGCTTCCCCTGCAGTACCATCGGCGCTTTGAAGCTTAACCGTCCTGTTCGGAATGGGAAGGGGTGTTACCTTCAAGCCATAATCACCAGATAAATTCAGTGGGCTAGTGGGCTAGCGTCTAGAGGGCTAGTATTTAGCTGCTGCGCAGCGTATCTAGTTACTAGAGTTTAACGGACTAGCTTACTAAAGTTGTAGTATATAAATTTTATATACTAGATTTAAACTTTAAAAGAAGTTATTGTTCTTTCAAAATTGCACAGTGTGGAAAATCTTTTAATTGTCAATTGTCAACTGTCAATTGACAATTATCTTTTGATCAAGCCCTCGACTTATTAGTATCGGTCAGCTGAACATGTTACCATGCTTACACCTCCGACCTATCAACCTGGTAGTCTTCCAGGAGTCTTACTAGCTTACGCTATGGGAAATCTAATCTTGAGGTGGACTTCACGCTTAGATGCTTTCAGCGTTTATTCCTTCC
>NZ_CABDWS010000075.1 GCF_901447495.1 Haloimpatiens lingqiaonensis | reverse complement strand
TATGGCAACTACTTTTAATTTATCTATAGTACCATTTCTAAATACTTTATTTTTTACAATGGTTTTTATTATATGTTTATGAATTTCTTTTAATCCATCTAAATCAAAATCACTTAAGGAGCGCCTAACGGCATCAATGCGTGGCATTTTAGTTTTTTTAGGTATTACTTTTTTAAACTTGCCTTTTTTAAGCCAATGTTCTAATCTATTGAAACTTCTTATCTGAAGCATAAATCCAAATAACACCACGAAGGTAATTGTTGAAATTTTTACATCAGATTTTATTCTTTTATCTTTTAAGTTATTGATTTTTTCACCTATATCGTATACCTTATTAATATAAGTAAGTAATTGTTTTAAATAACTTTTACTCATTTTATCAGCATCCTTTTTAAGTTGGTTTCTAGTAAAAACTATTATAAAAAGGATGCTTTTATTATGCAAATTTTTTCTCTAAAATTTCCAGCAAAAATCAGAATTTATGGTTTTTAACCTAACCCTCAATCATTCATTATAAATCAGCGGGCTCACGCCCCAAAAATTTTTAAGTGCTAAACTTCTGAATATTTTTAATAAATGTGAACTGGTAATTTGTCAAAAAATAAAGGGACTGTGGCATTAAAAAACTTACATATGGTATATTGTTATAAAGATTTAAATCTAGCACAATATATCCTAGTATTTATTCTTAATGCCACAGCCACTTTAAGAAATAGCTATTTTTTATTTTTATCTGCTGGAAAAACTAAACCTATTTTGTCTCTCACCGAGTCCATTATTTCCATAACTAATTTAGAATTCTCATAAGAATTAATGCTGGACTCTGTTTTATTTTCCTTAATTAAATTTATAAAATGCTGTACTTCATAATACATATCATCTTTTATTTGATTCTGCGTTAAGTCTTCTTCTTCCCCGTTTTTTAATAGTATTTTTACCTTTTGAAAATTATTCATTGTTTCTATTGTTATAGAACCCTTTTCTCCTTGTATTTCTGATGGTATATAGGAATTAGCAATTTTTGAATACATGATTAGGGCATCCATATTGTCATATTTAAATAACACACTGCCCTCACCATCTACTCCCGACTCTAACATCAAGGCATTGGGCTTTATTTCCTTTGGTTTTCCAAACAAATTTACCATTGGGTGAATACAATAAACCCCTATATCCATCAATGCTCCATTAGACAATTCAGGTTTAAATGCATTTAATATTATTCCTTCTTTATACTTGTCATACCTAGATGAATACTGACAGAAGTTACCAAAATACCTTCTTACCTTACCAATTCTATGAAGATTTTCTTTAATCACTTTAAAGTTAGGTAAATGGGTAGTTTTCATAGCTTCCATTAAAAGTACATTGTTTTCTTTAGCAGTTTGTATCATTTCTTCAACTTCCATGCTGTTAGATGCAAAGGCTTTTTCGCACAATACATGTTTTTTATTTTTTAAAAATAAAATGCTCTGCTCTTTATGGAACGCATTGGGGGATGCAATATACACAGCATCTATTAAATTGCTTTTTGCCATTTCTTCTAAATTTGTAAACACATTAGTTACTCCATATTTTTCAGCAAAAGCTCCTCCCTTTTCTTCATTTCTTGAATAAACTGCCACCAAACAAAAATCCTCTAGTTTTGATGCTCCATTTAAAAACCACTCTGTAATTTTGCTTGTACCTATAACACCAAATCTTATTTTTTTACTCACGTTTTTATTCCTTTCTTTTAACAAATTTACCTTCCTTCATTATGACTTTCATTTTATCAGTAGCTACATTATGAATATCCTCTAATGGATTGCCATTAATTACAAGAAGGTCTGCAAATTTACCCTTTTCTAAAGTCCCTGTAATATCATCTATTCTAAGCATTTCAGCTCCATTTTTAGTAGCTGCCATAATTGTTTCCATTTCTGTTAATCCTGATTTATTAAGTGTATACATTTCTGTAATAGCATATTTACCATATGGTGTTAAACTACTGCAGAAAGAGTCAGAACCAACGGTAATTCTAATTCCCTTTTTATTTGCTTTCTGTAAATTATCTATTATACGATTTAATTCTTTTTCAGCAGTGGTTTTACCTGGATAATTGTCATGAACTGGTCTATATGGTGGTTCATATACAGTAAACCATTCATAGAAGAACTGTAGCGTTGGACAGAAAGTTATGTCCTTTTCCTTCATTATTTCAAGACACTCATCATTTAACTCTTGTCCATGAATGATTGCAGAAACTCCTGCCCTGCAAGAATTAAGTGCTCCCTCATAACCTTCAGCATGAGACCATACAGGTAGGCCTACCATGTTACATTCATCAACTACTGCTTGAATTTCTTCCATGCAATAGTGTGAATCAGCCTTTGCATCATGTCTCCAAATTCCTCCACCTGTAGACCATATTTTAATGGCATCTGGATTTTCACGAATTCTTCTTCTTACTGCCTTTCTAAGATCCCAAGGACCATCCACACGCTCAGCCCAAGGATGTGAATCATTGTTATACTCTAATGGCAACTTATGAGAGTCCCCATGTCCTGCTGTTCTGCAAAAACCAAGTCCAGATGTAACCACACGAGGTCCTTCAATAACTCCCTCTTCAATCATATTACGAATATGTATACCTGAACGTGAAATTTCTCCTACAGATGTTAAGCCATGCTCAAGTGCTTCACGGGCTTGTGCCACTGCCACAATAGTCTTTTGTATAACAGGCTCAAGTACCCAATCTGTATCATCATCAGTTCTATTTCCACTAAAATGAAGATGGGTATCTATTAAACCCGGCATTATGGTTTTTCCCTTAATATCAATTTTTTCTAATTCCTCATCAATATCCTTCATAGCTCCGGCATATTGAATTTTTTTGTCCTCAACAATTACTAGTGAATTTTCTATGGGTTCTTTTCCAGTACCATCTATCAACAATCCCCCTAGAAATGCAATTTTACTCATAGTTTTCCCCCCTAAGACTTTATGTATTCTCCATTTATTCCTTTAACAATTTATAGTTTATGCTTTTTACAAATCGTTATCAAGTTACCTCTGCTATAAACAACTATGGGATTTTAATTTTAAATAAATTATAAATCCTAATTTTATTTGCTAAATTTAAAGATATCACATACCAAAATAAAATTGAGAAAACAAAATAAAGTGTACCCAAACACCTATTATATTTAATTAGAACTGTATAACATCTCTATATGAGGAATATCATCCTCTAAGTAAACCTGAGAAACTTCTTTAAAACCTAAACTTTTGTAAAAACCCTTTAAGTATTCCTGGGCTGAGATTCTAATTGAATTCTCTCCTAAATTTTCTTCTATAAAATGTATCGCCATTAGCATTCCTTCTCTTATTAAGCCTTTATTGCGATACTCTTTTTTAGTTAAAACTCTTCCGATAGAAATTTCCTTATAAGATATTCCTTTTTCCAAAATCCTTAAATATGATATAATCTTACCTTTAGCAGTATAAAACAAATGGTATGCATTTTTATCCTTGCCATCACAATCCTGATAAGCACATTTTTGTTCTACTACAAAAACTTCATTTCTCATTTGCAATATCTCATATATTTCTTCTGTACTTAATTGGTTAAATTTTTTTATACTCCAAGCCATTTAAATCTCCCCTCTAAATCCTACATGACTAAAGTTTTTCTATATGGTTATTTAGTCCACATACCCATACATTCCTCTGATGGATACTTCTCCAGAAATAATTTTTTCTTCCTTTCCATCTTGACACCTTACAACTAGTCTGCCTTCTTCATCTATGGTTATTGCTTTCGCTTTTCTTACTTCATTTCTTCCTATAATTTGAATTTCTTTTCCTAATAATATAGATTTTTCTCTGCATATATCTAATGACTTCTCTATATCGTCTTCTTTTACAAAGCTTTCATAAAGATTTTCAAAATTATTGAGTATTTTTCCTACTAATTCTTTTCTATTAATACTCTTACCTTTTTCAATCTTTAAAGAAGTAGCTATATCCTTAAGCTCCTCTGGAAAATCCTTTTCTTCTAGGTTCACATTTATACCTATTCCTAGTATTACATAGTTTATCTTATCTAGTTCTCCGCTCATTTCTGTTAAAATTCCACAGACCTTTTTACCCTCTACAACTATGTCATTAGGCCATTTTATATAACCTTTTATTCCTATTTCCTCTATAGCCTTAGCTGCTGCTGCCGCTGCTACTTGAGTAACCATGCAAACTTTAACAGGATCTATATCTGGTCTTAAAATTATGGACATCCATATGCCCTTATTCTTAGGTGAAGTCCAATTTCTACCCAATCTTCCTTTGCCTTGGGTTTGCTCTTCGGATATAATAACTGTTCCCTCTGGCTGTCCCCCTGCTGCTAACTCCTTAGCTTTGGTATTTGTAGAATCAATAGTCTCAAAATGTACTATATTTCTTCCCATATATTTTGTATGTAGATATTCATCTACTTCCTCTCCAGTAAGACTATCTGGAACTTCTATTATCCTATATCCTTTTCTGGACACAGACTCTATTCTATACCCATCTTCCTTTAAACTATTTATATACTTCCAAATTGCAGCACGAGTTACCCCAAATTCCTTACTTATATCTTCTCCTGAAAGAAATTCTTGTCCTGAGTTTTTTAAAAGATGAAGAATTTTCTCTTTCATTTAGTCACCTTCCTTCTATACTCCTGTAGAGCCAAATCCACCCTTGTCTCTTTCAGTTGAGGATAGATTTGAAGCTTCCTCAACTTCTACCAAAAATACAGGTTTAATAACCATTTGAGCTATTTTCATACCTTTTTCAACCTTAAAAGAATTTTTTCCATGATTTATTAATATTACTCCAATTTCTCCTCTATACCCTTCATCTATGGTACCTGGAGTATTTAAAACTGTTATGCTATTTTTTAGCGCAAGCCCACTTCTAGGTCTTATTTGAGCTTCTGTGCTCTTTGGTAATTCTATGCTTATGCCTGTATGTACAAGCTTTGTTTCCCCAGGTAATATCTCAATTTCATCTACTGAAAATAAATCTAATCCCGCATCTCCCTCATGGGCATACTCTGGCATTTTTGCATCTTTATCTATTAGTTTAACCTTTAATTTATACATAATATCTTCCTTTCTCTATTTAATAAGCACGTATCTTTATTCTTTTATTACTTTGATTATATATAATTACTTATGCAGCTCTCGCAATTATAAAATCACAATTGAAGATTATAACTTTATCAAAATTCTGTGCCAAAGTTAATTATACTATACCAAACATTTTCATTCCAATTAACATTATAGCTGCATCTGCTAAAATATGAACTATCCATGAGTTGAAAAAATTCTTAGATTTTGTATCTATATAATCAAATATAAATCCTATTGTAATTAACCCAAATAACGCTAATAGTATTAGTTTTATATCAAACCAAGTTTTAAAAATAGCCATGTGGTACAAAGCAAAAAGTAATGCTGAAAAAACATATGCAGTTTTCTTATGGTTAATTTCATATAAATTCAAAAATATAAATCCTCTAAAAAAGAATTCTTCCAAAAATGAATTTCCAAAGGTTATGTAGGCCGCCACAAATAAAAAATTAACCGGCGTTACCTTAGATTTGTTTTGTAATTCCTGAGAAATGCTCTGTAGATTAATCACATCTTTTAATATAAAATAAGCAACTAAAATTACTATAAAGCTTATGCTCCCCAGTATAATACCTATTTTAATATTGTTTTTATTTGTCTCTTTACATCTTAAAGACGTGATTATATTTGATTTTTTATATAACTTCATGTAAATATATGGTATAAACGTAAATACTATTATTTTTGCAATTGTCTTGGTTAAATAATCTACCTTAATTACCTGCTCTACATAATACATAAAAAAGCAGGCTATTACTGAACTTATGAGTATGTATTTATATTTTTTATCCATAATATACTCCTCTAATACTTTCCCTTAATTCGCTAAAATATTTTAAATTAGTTTTTAAACTTTCAAAAAGTTCTTCATCTGTAGGCATTTTATATCTATGTGCTAATCTATTTCGTAATCTTCTAGATATAGTGTAAAATCTAAAAAAATCCTCTGTTACTTTATTTGAATTTTTAAGAACTTCCATTCCCTCTATTGCCGACATATCAATTTTAAACTTGTTTATTTTTTTTAAGTTTATAGATATATAATCCTCACACAATATATGGAAGTCCAAAAAGTAAGCCCTCACACTGTGATATAACATCTTTTTTAATTTTTCATCCGTACATCCTTCTATGGCTTTTATACATTCTCTAATATCAGTTTCTAATTCATTAAAATCTCCCACTAATTTTAAAATTCTATCCCTATTAATCAAACAAATCACGCTCCCTCAAACGAATGAAATCACTGTTCTCTCTAAAAAAGTTTTCAATAAAACTATAAAATTTCTCATAAGCATCGTTTCTACTATAAATAACCATAGCTTCATTTGCAATATTTTTTAATAATATTCTATTTGTATCCTTTGTTATCTTTACTAAATCCACTTCACAGTTTAATTTATTTTTTAAATTTTCTTCAAGTTCTAATTCTTCTTCTAATGTTAAATTTCCTATTACAAATATGTCATAATCCGAATATTCGTTGTAATCCCCTCGTGCCCTACTACCAAATATACCCACAGCGTCTACATTATATTTATTTACTTCTTTTTCTATTATAATTTTTTCATTCATTTAACTCACCAACTTTCTAAAAATATTTTTCTATATTTATACGAATTATTCCTTTATTAAACAGCTAAAATTATACTATATTTAAAATTCTACCCTGGTGCGTCTATTAAATACATTAACCAATACCTTAAAACATAAAACTAATATATGTTTAATATATATATTATATCAAATTACTTTTTTAATAGTGCTATTCATATTTAAATTAACATATTTTTCAATAATATAATAATAACTTTATATATAGGCATCATTTTTGGAATAACCAATATGGTAGTATGGTTTATTTTAAATTCTGAAATGTGGTTAATGTGAGTTCTACATTTACCATTAATCATAATATCTTTATATACATTTAGAATTTGTAACAACAAAATTATTACTTAAAAATACTATAAATATGAAAATTATTAGTTAAAAAAAGTATGGGCACTTAATTTACCCATACTTTTTATTTTTAATATTAAATTTTTAATTTTAGATGCTACACTAATAATGAAAATCTAAAATTTAAATGTATTCTCCACAACTCCAGGTAATACAGAATATACGGATTTACCCATGAGATTTTCAAAGTGATCCTTTATGCTAAAAATAGCCTTCCACTTTGGAATTATATAATCATTTAAGCCATGACGAAGTGCTACATCTATAAGCCTTTTTTCCATAAGACAACATCCATCTGGCAATGCTAAGGCATCGCAGAATTGAATTAATAGCTTCTTTTTCTGTAGGCATCTTGCCTAAATCTAAATTTTTCATTATCAATTCCCCACTCTTATATTCTTTATCCTTGATTTTAAATTATTGATTCTTCACTATTGAATTTTGGATTGTTAATTTAGATTTATCAATTATCTATTTATAATTTTGAGCTTTAAATTATAAATTTTATACCTCATCTTTAATTTTCAATGTATATTTGAGTTTTAAATCCTAATCTTAAATTCTTAGTTTAGTATTCCACTTACTACTTTTATAGTATCTTCAATATCCTTAACATCCATAACTTCTGATGAAGAATATTTATATCTTAAAGGTATTGATACAACTCCTGTTCTTATGCCGCCAACTTCTTTGTGTATCTTTCCTCCGTCAGTATTTTCTCTAGTAATTCCGTATTGAACTTTTACAGAAGCTTTTTCTGCTGATTCATCTAGTAAAGTTTTAACTCCAGCGTCTATTATTAAGCTGGCATCCATTATACTTATTACAGGGCCATGTGAAAGTTTAATTCTTCCATCTTCGCCTTTAACATCATCAGCCTTCATGCAATCTAAAACTACACAATAATCTGGCTCTATGGCATAAGCTGCAGCTCTTGCTCCTCTTCCCTCTAATTCCTTTTGGGTAGAAAATACAAAATAGTATTCCTTATTTAAATTTTTAGCTGCCTTTATTGCCTCAATAAGTACGTAGCATCCTGTTCTGTGAAGATTTGGTCCAGTAACTTTTCCATTTATCTCTGTTACATGGCCTGTAAAGCAAGCTACATCTCCCTCTTTTACCCCTTTTAGCGTTTCTTCTCTACTACTTGTAAATACATCTACATATATATCTCTTTCTTCTGGATTTTCCTTAGAAGCGCATAATCTTCCCTTGGCTCCACTTTGGAATGTAATCATTCGTCCTAGTGAATTTTTATAGTCTGTATTTCCAACAGTTCCTACTCTTACAAACCCATCATCTTCTACAAAAGTAGTCATAAATCCAGCTACGTCCATATGTGTACATATCATGACTTTTTCTGAACCTTGTCCCATTTTTACAATTAAGTTTCCTATCTTATCTTCTTTCATTTCACAATTTACATCTTTAAGCTCGTCTTTTATTATTTCTCTTACTTCCTTTTCTTGCCCTGCAACACCAAAAGCACCTATTAATTTATTTAAAAGTTTTTCCATATATTTTATTTAGTAAGAAGGTTTATTACATCTCCTACTAAAAATTCACTTCCTTTCCCTATATTTTTGCAGTTCTTAAAATTCCTTAATTCATTAACATTTTTAGATTATTAATATTCACTGACTTCTTCATGTTTATTAAATTTCTATATAATTCATAAATCACTAGTCACCATTTATAGATGTATTACTTAAATCTTTGTCATGGACAGCAATAATAAAATAGATATAACTTAAACACTTTGTCATAAATATCAATAATATAATAGATATACCTTATCCACAATATAAAATATTTTTCTGCATTTATCCACAAATTATTATAAAGTCTTTAGATATTCCTTCATTAACTTTACTGTATTTTCGTAATCATCTAAGCTTGCTACGGATACAGAAGAGTGAATATATCTACAAGGTACTGACACTGTAGCAACCTTTGCTCCGTCTCCTACAGTATGAATAGCACCTGCATCATTACCTCCAGCTATAGCTCTTCTTCTTTGATGTGATATACCCTTTTCCTCAGCAACTTTTATAATGGCATCAGTTATTTCATTGTTAAATATACTAGTCCTATCCATTATGGAAATAGCAGGTCCTTTTCCTATTTCTGTAGCCATTAAATACTTTGGAACTCCTGGCATATCCGCACAAATAGTTCCCTCTAAGGCTATACCTATATCCGGCTGAATATTGTAAGCTGAAACATATGCTCCCCTGTCTCCAACCTCTTCTTGAACATTAAATACTCCATAAAGGTCACAATTGTAATTTTCCTTTAATATTTCTATAAGCACTGCACAACCCATTCTATCGTCAAAGGCTCTTCCCTTTACAAGTCCTTCACCAAATTTTGAAAACTTAGTGTCGAATATAGCATACTCTCCTAGCTTTACTACTTTTTTAGTTTCTTCCTTGGAATTTGAACCTATATCTATGCAGCACTTGTCATAAGGCACCGGTTTTTTTCTTTCATCTTTATTTTGAAGATGTATTGGCTTAAGACCTATAACTCCAGGAAGCTTTTTATCTCCTATAAGTACCACTTTAGAAGGTATTATCTTAGGATTTATACCTCCAAGTGCTCCAAATCTTAAAGTTCCATCATCATTATATCCAGTTATTATAAATCCCACTTCGTCCATGTGAGCATCTACTACAACTTTAGGCCCATTGCCCTTTTTATGAGCAATTATATTTCCCATATTATCAACTTTAATATCATCTACATAATTTTTTATTTCTTCTTTAATAATATTTCTAACTTCTCCTTCATAACCTGAAGGGCCTACTGCATTACACAATTTTTTTATAAGCATAGCAATCCCTCCACTTCTTCCTCTTTTATTTCTTCTATAAACTTAGCTATTAGCTTTCCTGTATTCTTAATGTCTTCCATATTAGCTACCTCCACTGAAGTATGCATGTACTTTTCTGGAATAGATATTAAAAGTGTAGGTATTCCCCCTCTAGTTACTTGGATATCCCAAGCATCTGTACCTGTACTACCTGGCTCTACTTCAACGCTATATGGTATTTTATATTTATCAGCCGTATCCATTATTCTCTGTCTAAACTTAGGATGAATATTAGGTCCTATACATATACAAGGTCCATCCCCTAATGTTCCTTCCTTTTCTTTAATTCCCATAGGACCATTGTCAAAAGTTACATCTATGGCTATAGCCATGTCTGGGTGTATATCATAACTGGACATTTTAGCTCCCCTATGACCTACCTCTTCTTGGCAGGAGCATACAAAGTAAACATCTAAATCATGATTTACATTAGAAAGTTCTTTAGCGCAAGAATACATAGCTACAATAGCAGCTCTGTCATCTATAGCCTTGCAGCTTACATTATTATTTAAAAGCTCATAAAAATCTCTTTTTAAAGTTACGAAATCACCTATTTTCACAATTTCCTTTAACTTTTCAGTGGAATATCCTGTATCAATAAGAAGCTTATCTGCCTCCACTGCATTTACTCGCTCTTCTTCATTCATAAGATGAGGTGGTTTTATACCTATAACTCCCTCTATAGTTTCCTTTCCATGAATTATAACTTCTTGAGAAACTAAAGTCTTAGGATCTATTCCTAGTGGCTTAAATTTTAAAAAGCCTCTTTCACATATCTCTGTTATATTTAAAAATACCTCATCTGCATGTCCCATAAGCATAATGCTTTTGTTGCCTTTACCTTTTTTATGTATATACAGATTGTTTAAATTACCTTCCTTTACTTGTCCATATTCCTTGAAGGCTTCTTTTATTTCTCCATGAATCCAATTTTCTCTTCCACTTGGCCCATGAGAAGTGCAAAGATTCCTTAGTAAATCTATTTCCTTCATAATTACCCCTCCTTCTTTAGTCTATAATTAAACTCTGCAATTTTATAAAAAACCTTACTTTTCATATTTCTACACTGCATTTCTATTTCCTTTATTAATTTAGAAAAGGTTTGAGGTTTTGGTAAAAACAAAGTCGTGTATTAACATAAGTACTTTTTCCTTATATTAATACACGACTTTAATTTATACAAATATTAAATTTACGGAATTAACTCCATGTAAATGCTGCTATTCCATTTTATCTTTAGTATCACCTTTAGCTTTATCCTCTATATACACACTAGTACTAGGGAACGCTATGGAAACACCATTTTTCTCTAATATACTCATAATTTTAAAATTTATATCCTCTTTTATTTCTAGGTACCTAGCTAATTCAGCTGTATTTATATAAAAATTTAAAAATATATCTAAGCTGCTAGGTGCAAACTTATCAAAATTTACTATCAAAGACTCCCTATTAACCCAAGTATTATCTTTTAACATTTTCCTTATTTCTTCTACAGATTTTTTAATTTTATCTACTGGAGTATCGTAGGTAATTCCCACATTAAAATTAGCCCTTCTTTTTACTCTTCTGTTCCAATTAGTTATAGGTTGATTGGCTAAAGTAGAATTTGGAACCACAACTAATCCCTGCTCAAAGGTTCTTATCCTTGTGCTTCTAAAGGATATGTCCTCTACCACCCCTTCTACACTAGGAGTGTATATCCAATCTCCTATGTTAAAAGGCTTATCCATAAGTATAACTATGCCACCAAATATATTAGCTGCGGCATCCTTAGCTGCCAGTGCAAAAGCTAAACCTCCAAGTCCAAGCCCTGCAATAAATCCTTGTATATCATAACCCCATTTTTCTATAACCATTATAGTTGCAAATGCAACAATTAAAAATCTAATTATTTTAGCCATAAAAGGAAATAATATTTTATCTAAATTAAGATCAAATTTTTCTCCCATTTTATCAAATAATATGGATGAGCCCAAGGTTAAGTTATACAGTCCCCAAGCTACAATTATAATTATTGACGAGCTAAAAAGCTTTTGCATAAATGGAGATGTGGCATATCTATCTCCTAATAATTGCATTCTCAAATATGATATAGAACTATATATACCTAAAACTAAAAAGAACATGCTTAAAGGCTTTTGAAATGCTGTAAATATCTTAGAGTTTAATTCTGCCTTTTTCTTGCTAAATATTTTAAGCATTAAATTTAATAAATGCTTAGAAAATATCTTTCGAAGAGCCATAAAAAACAAAAATATTATAAAAGCTATGCCTATTATTTTTAAAGTCTCATAAGAAAAATACTTAGTAAGTCCCTGAAATTTTTCAATAAATACACTTATTGATAGAATAGAATTCAACACTGTCACTTCCTTTGCATTTAAATATAAAGTAGCTAAAATATCTGTATACTACAGGTAATTACTAATAAAATAATAACTGCAAAAATTTAATTTTAATTAATATCCTCACTTTTTTATATCCAAGCCATATTTAAATTATATTTTAACATATATATCTAAATTTTTTAATATGGCAGTTTAAAATATTAATACTTAAGTTTCCTTTAATTTAATCTTGCATAGTTTAACTTTTTCTATACTTGCTTACGTTTGGCTGACGATGCTTAATTAAAATATAGGTTGTATAATATCATTACTAAAACAATTGATTATATATATTCAATTAAAAAAAACGTATCTCTAACTGAGATACGTTTCTTGGTGATCTACCGGGGAATCGAACCCCGGACACCATGATTAAAAGTCATGTGCTCTACCGACTGAGCTAGTAGATCAAGTTTTGACCTGGCGACGACCTACTCTCCCACAGGGCTTCCCCTGCAGTACCATCGGCGCTTTGAAGCTTAACCGTCCTGTTCGGAATGGGAAGGGGTGTTACCTTCAAGCCATAATCACCAGATTCTTTGTAATTATTAGGTACTAGGTACTAGATTCTAGGTTCTAGGTACTAGAATAAAAGAACTTTATTGTTCTTTCAAAATTGCACAGTGTGGAAGAATCTTTTAATTGTCAATTGTCAATTATCAATTGTCAATTATCTTTTGATCAAGCCCTCGACTTATTAGTATCGGTCAGCTGAACATGTTACCATGCTTACACCTCCGACCTATCAACCTGGTAGTCTTCCAGGAGTCTTACTAGCTTACGCTATGGGAAATCTAATCTTGAGGTGGACTTCACGCTTAGATGCTTTCAGCGTTTATTCCTTCC